>SKKC01000268.1 GCA_007121695.1 Spirochaetales bacterium
GACGGCGATATCGGCAATCTCGTAAACGTGGCAAGCGCAGGGGTGCTGCGGACCGCGTCGAATCCCGAAGGGGCCATTGAGTTTATCCGTTTTCTCCTCGATACTACGGCTCAGGAGTACTTCACCGAGGTGGTGTACGAGTACCCGGTCATTGCAACGGTACAGCCAGCTGGCGTACTCGAGTCCTTCGACCGGGTCATTGAGGTCGCTCCGGTTATCGACCTCGACGATCTCGAAGATCTGGAAGGAACACTGAATCTGTTAAGGCGGGCTGGAGCTCTGTGATCAGTTTATCTGATCCCGCTTGGGCGTCAGTCTGATACGCTCATATGGCGATACCAACACACCGTTCGCGCCGGAACGCCACAAGCATTCCGGCATTTCTTCTTGTTACCCCCCTCTTTATTGTCGTAGCGATGGTTGTTCCATTGAGCTACCTCGTTCTTCGCGCAGCCGAGGCGGATCCACAAATCCTGTTCGAGCTGATCTGGCGTCGTCGGACTCTGGACCTGTTCACGAATACGATGCTGCTTACGGGTGGCGTTCTGGCCGTCACAACCCTGATCGGCGTTCCGCTCGCATGGCTTACAACCAGAACCGATATTCGAGGCGTAAAGTGGATTACGCTTGCATCTGTTATGCCACTCGCAATTCCCGGATACGTCATGGCGCACGCGCTGCTGAGCCTCGGCGGGAGAAACGGACTCGCGACACTCGTGGGTATTCAGATGACTCGACCCACAGGACTGCTGGGCGCAACTGCTGCCCTGAGTCTGTACTCATTCCCCTATATGTTTCTGAACGTGCGCTCGGCCTTTCGCAGTCTTGATCCTGGTGTCGAAGAGTCCGCGCGCAGTCTCGGGTACTCACCCGTACAGGTATATCTGAAGGTCGTACTCCCCATGCTGCTCCCGGGTCTGCTCGCAGGCTGGGTCATTATTGCGCTGTATACACTCGGCGATTTCGGAGCTGTTGCGCTCATGCGATACGAAGTCTTCAGTTTTGCGATCTATACCCAGTACGCGGGCGCGTTCGACCGGACCTACGCGTCGGTGCTCTCCCTGATGCTTCTGGCAATGACGGCAGTACCCGTCGTCCTCGAAGCACGCTTGCTGCGCTCTGCGCGATACGCACGCCTCGGAAGCGGTGTCAGCAGAAAACACCGCCCGGTTCATCTTCACGGAGTACTGCTCGTTCTTGCGTGGGCGTTCATAGCGCTCGTGCTCCTCGCGTCCATTGGCCTGCCGGTGTTCAGTCTCGTCTGGTGGATGCTGCTGCGACCGCCCTGGGGCGAACTCGGGCGTATCATCACGCTGTTTCTGAACAGCATGTCCGCGGCAGTTCCGGCAGCACTGGTCGCCGTGCTGCTCGCGCTTCCGCTGGCGTACGCGCGTGTGCGATATCCGTCCCGGGTTACCATGCTTGGTGAACGTACCGCCTATATCGGGTATGCGGTGCCGCCGCTCGCGCTGGCACTCGCGTTCGTGTTCTTTTCGCTTCGAGGCATCCCTGTGCTGTATCAGACGCTTCCACTGCTGATCTTCGCGTATGCAATGAACTTTCTCGCCCTTGCGATGGGACCGATACGAAGCACGATGCTCCTGGCACCCCGCAAACTCGACGAAAGTGCACGCAGCCTCGGCTACAGTCCACAGGCGGCGTTTCTGTACGCCATTCTGCCGCTTCTGAAAAGCGGCGTCTTTGCCTCGTTTACGCTTGTGTTCGTTATGGCCATGAAGGAGCTCCCTCTGGCGTTCCTCCTCGCGCCAACCGGCTTCACGACCCTGAGCGTGGCAGTGTTCTCACGAACGTCTGAAGCACAGCTCGTGGAAGCGGCTCCCTATGCAGCCGCCATCGTGCTGTTTTCGAGTCTTTTCGTCGGTCTTATGCTAAAGTACGAGGGTCGCCACTGATCCCCACGGAGGTTGATTGTTCATGTTTCACCTTGATGTTCAGCAGATTACCAAACGCTATCACCCCGCACCGACACCCGCGGTGTCCGACGCGTCGTTTCACCTCGATTCGGGAGAGATATTCGGCCTCGTCGGGCCGAGCGGATGCGGAAAGACGACAACCCTGCGCATAATCGCAGGCTTCGAGCACCCTGACAGTGGCGACATTCTCCTCGACGGTGTGTCGATTCGCGATCTGCCACCAGAGCGACGGAAGATCGGTTTCGTGTTCCAGGACTACGCGCTGTTCCCGAACAGATCGGTTATCGGGAACGTCGTGTTCGGGCTGCGTGGGGTAGACCGGCGCAACAGGCGGCGACGCGCCGAGGAACTGCTCGAGCTCGTGGGCCTTGAAGGCGAGGCGGAGCGAATGCCCCACGAGCTTTCCGGCGGCCAGCAGCAGCGCGTCGCGCTTGCACGCACGCTCGCGTCGAATCCGGAACTAATCCTGCTCGACGAGCCGTTCTCCAACCTGGATGCTGCGCTCCGCGAGACGACACGGAGAGATATCCGGACCCTTCTGAAATGCGCCGACGTAAGCGCGATCCTTGTAACCCATGACCAGGAAGAAGCGCTGTCGTTCTGTGACAGCGTGGGAGTCATGCACGCAGGTGCACTCGAGCAGGTCGGAAGGCCGGAAGAGATATATCTTCGCCCCGAGACCAGTTTCGTCGCCCAGTTTCTCGGCAGGGCGAACCTGCTTCGGGGAACCGCGCGGGGGTCGGTCGCGGACACCGAACTAGGCACCATACCGATTTTTCCGGATTCAGAGGGCCCGGTACTCCTTTCCTTGCGCCCCGAACATCTCGGCCTGTCGCCCCTGGACTCCCCCGAAGGCGGTCCGGGCGGCGAGGTTATCTCCCGCGAGTTTCGTGGTCACGACGTGACCTTCAGAGTCCGTTACGGGCGGATAGATTATCTGGCCCACACCGAGTATACCGGCGCCCTCACCGTTGGCAGCAGGGTCTCCATTTACCCTCGCGAGCCGGCGGTCGTCCTTCGGGAGACGGGGCTGTGCCGTCGCGCACTGCCAAGTACTGCACACAGCGCGAGATGGGCCCAGTTACTGCAGGCACGAGCGACATAAACGATTGCACACCCGTCAGGAGTCTTTCCGTTCTCGCTCCGGTTCTATGTGCACAGTCGGCTCGAGCCCCAGATCGTCACGCAGCGCCTGCTCGAAGTCGTCCACCAGATCGTGAGCGTCGCCTACCGACATATCGGAGTCCATGTTCACGTGGCATGTCATTTCGGTGTGAGCACCATACCGATGAATGTGCACATGATGGACACTGTTGAACATGGGACTGATGCGTCTCCCGATCTCACGAATACCGTCGAGCGTTCGCGTATTCGGCGACTCGCCGAGTAACGGTCGGGCCGAGTCAAGGATGACCTTCCCCGCCGCGACGAGCAGAAATATCGCGACAATCATGCTCAGAACAGCATCGACCCAGTACTGGTCTCCAGCCAAAACGATTCCGATCAACACGATAATTGAAGTCAGCGAGTCGCTTCGATGATGCCATCCGTCAGCGCGAATCGATTTCATGCCGCTTCGCCGGGACGCGAAAAAAGAAAACTGTGCAAGCAATTCTTTCGCGACGATCGAAACTATCACCGCCACACGTCCAACCGTGCCGTACAGTACGGGTTGGGGATCAGCGAGGTCCGCTATGGCTTCTATGAGAAAATTGAGTCCGACCGTTCCGATCACGACGCCGATCCCTACGCTCATTATCAGGTCTGCGCGTCCGTGTCCGAATGGATGCTCAGGGTCTGCCGGTTTCCGGGTGGTCCGGGTGGCGAACAAAAGGGCTATTGAAGACAACGTGTCAGATATCGTATGCCATGCATCGGCCGCAAGAGCAACGGACCCTGTCACGATTCCGGCCCAGTACTTCAGGATGGCTAACAGGACATTGACGGCTACCGAGAGGGAACCCGAGAGATAGCCCCATCTGGTACTCCGCTCACGCATTTCAACCTCCCGGGGCAGGTATTCTATCCACACGAATAGAATCTCACAAGCAAAAAGACGCTATACGGTAGGCGATGAATCACGTTTTATACTATGCTCGATACTGTGAGTGAAGCTGGACACATATATTACCTGAAACAGAAACAGACGCTCATTCTCTTCGGAGAAGGGCGGATTCAGGCGCTTACTGCATACTCACTTTTCGAACACGTCAGCGACGTGGTAACGCAGTCGGGAATCCGGGAGATCTTTTTTGACCTCTCGAACACGGGATACATCGATTCAACGACGATAGGCACGCTACTGAAACTCGTCCGCTTCATGAAGCGGAACGGTGGAAAGACGTGGCTGTGCAACCCCTCAGAAGCGGTCGTAGACATACTGAAGACCTGTCACCTCTACGGGTATCTTCCGGTCATTCACGAAGAGCGCATGAGCGAGCTGAAGTCCAAAGTACTGGACAAGGTGCCGGTGCAACGTAAGGATCTGCTTACGGACGACTACGTTCTTGAAGCACATAAGGACATAGTGGAAGCAGCTCCACAGGTGCGGGATCAGTTCGAGATCCTTCTCTCTGCCCTCGAAAAAAAGGTACACGGCACAAGCGATACCTGAGGTGCATCACATCAGGAACAAAGCTGCCACGTATCCCGCGTACAGCGCCAGAAACGTGCCGCCCTCGAGACGGTCTATTTTCCGTCCTTTTCCCGTGAACACGAACAGAAACAGCAGTACGGACGCCACCAGATAGGCAAACAGGTCCAGGTTGCTCCCGGCTGGCACCGGTATCGGCCGGATCGATGCTGTCAGACCGAGTATCAGAAACGCATTCAGCAGGCATGAGCCGAGCGCATTGCCGACAGCAATGTCGAGTTCACCGGCACGCGCGGCGACGATTGACGTAGCGAGTTCGGGTAGCGATGTTCCGACCGCAACAATAAGGATGGCGACAACGCGCTCCGACAGACCCAGGGCCAGAGCCACCTCTGTTGCCGACGAGACAACGCCTCGACCACCGGCAATCAGAAGAATCAGCCCGACTGCAATCTGAGCAATGGTTTTCGGCAGCGGAGGTCTCTCGTCGCCAGCCGTATCGTCGGCGGCGAACGGGGTGGCCGACGGATCGCGCCTCGAAAGACTGATCGTATAGGCTACGAACACAAAGAAAAACCCGAGCATCAGAAGCCCTTCGCTCCGCTGTATGCGCGCAATCGCGTGACCTCCTATGGCGGGATCATTGGCGACGACAAGCAGTACCGCTGCACTCAGGACACACAAGGGAATTTCTATGCGCGTGGTGGCGCGACTGATCGGTACGTCGCGTATCACGGCAGCTACCCCGAGCACGGCAAGTATATTGAAAACGTTGCTTCCGACGACATTTCCGTATCCGATGTCGGTAGAACCGGCAACGACACCGACAAGATTCACCACCAGCTCCGGAAGCGATGTGCCGACCGCTACAATGGTAATCCCCACGAACAATGGCGACACACCAAGACCAAGCGCGAGCCGGGACGCGCCCTTTACGAGCAGATCCGCACCGTATACCAGCGCAGCCAACCCGACCGCCAGCACCACGAACGAGACGAACATCACGACCCGGTCCTTGCTGCGCGGTCATGGGACTCGCATCTGTCGGCCCTGTCGGCGAACCTGCGCACACTGCGGAGAACGCAGCCAGGACCAGTGCTATCGACCGACTCGAACCGTGCCGCTGACTCGCTGTCTGTATGAGCAGAAAGAACCGGTATCAATCGATACGAAGGGTGATCGATAGTCTGTAGCATTACCAACTGATGTCCTCCGTTATGTGTCTCAATACCCGAGATCACTGCGGTCCACACCCGCTTCTGAAAGCAGGTCACGCAGCGCTTCCCGGGTTCTTGGATGATGATCCCGAACCGACAACGAGACAAGCCTCCTCGGCTCTCCAAGCTGTACATGGGCGCCGAAATGTCGGTAACCGAGAATGGCGGGGGGAAGCGCCGGGACTATATCCTGTGCATACACAACTCGCACGGCTCTATACTCCTGGTCCTGAAGAACCCGTTGCGTCGAGGAGGTCAGCACTCGCGGCGATGAGTATGTGATAAGGCGAACATCTATATCCGGAGCCAGCCGTCGCACTTCGTCAAACGCGAGTGTTGCGAGAGCCCCGCCAGCGCTCGCACCTATGAGTATTATCGTATTTCCGCGATGTGCAAATACCCGGGTAAGCAGTTCCTGCCGTACAGACTCGTATCGCTGCAGATACCCGCTGTGCGCACGGAAGGAAGTGTCGGGATCAAGATATTTTGGACGCCGGGGTACCGCTCTGAGGTTCAGCAATTGATCTGGCGAGCCTCGCTGGTCGTGCGTGGCCCTGAATGCGATGTGGTAGGCATTCTCATACTCTATCGCAACAGCGAGTGTCGCTGTCTCCTCGTTTCCGAAGTAGTCAAGTTCCCAGGGGGCGTCTCGAAACTGGATCTGAACACGCCATGCAGCCTCAGCCATCGCCCAGTACCGATACAGGAGCTCTTCGTCGAGCTCCCAGATTCCTGCCTGTATGGATTCTGTTTGAGTCAGCGGTACGGTCGTACATCCCGAGTACAGTACGAGAATGGCAACACCGAATCCGTGTATCCACGCGTACCGTCTACCAGACATACCCTACTCCGAACATGAGTTCGATGATAGCAGGACGGAACCCGTCGGCGCCGGGTGGCTGTCGATGATCCTGGCTGTAGACAGACCCTCCGAGAGAAACGTCCAGAACAAGCCGGTCTGACACCCACGAGAGCCCGCCGTTCGCGTGAATCATGGCGGCGAGACGGTTCTCGGGCTCAATACGCCCGCGCGTCGTTACCGAAACAGACCCCGACCCATAAGACTCTTCATACCACAACGCACCTGGTAGCACACGAAGACCAGACCGCATCTCGGCGAACAACCGTACCGGCGTGTCCGAAGACACCCGCACAAGGAATCCCGTTTCGATGTACCGGACATGAAGCCGCCCGGATCCGGTAATCGGGTCGGAATCGCCAGGTTCACCGGGAAGTTGTTCAGAGATTTCATACGTGTTTCCGCTCGTCCGAAAACCTCCGTATGCTCCGAGGGACACGTACCGCACGACATTCCGTCGCACATAGGCACCAAGGCCGAGTCCGGGATGCATGTCTGCAGAAGCATTCAAGAGACGATGTTCGAGGCTGTCTCCCACCACTCGCATGGATCCGAGAGAGAGGTGCAGTCCGGCCACCAGCGCGCGCGAATCCGGCGCAGCATATACTGAAACACAACACCAGAGGAGGAGACTCGAAAGACAACCTGCGCGAAACAGCCGGTTCACCCGCGTACCGTAGCACAATGTTGCAGCAAAATCAGTCTTCCGTATCAGTACAATCGCTGCAGTAGTCCTGTTCGCCGGTCGGACCAACGCAACCAAACTGTCGCTGGTGTCCGTTTCGAAGCAGAAGGTCATCCGCTTCGTAGGGTCCCCAGCTGCCAGGTTCATAGAACGATAAGGGAGGAACACGCTGCATCGCCAGCTGCTGGGCGCCTGGCTGCCCGGGCGATGACGCCTGGTAGCTGCCACCTGACTTCCCGGCATGATCCCAGGCCTGCAGAATCGGGTCGATAATGCGCCAGGAAGCCTCGATCTCGTCACTGCGGGCAAACAGCGAGGCGTCTCCCTGCACGGAATCGAGTAACAGTCGTTCGTAGGCGTCGGGTATCGGACTATCCGGAAAGGCTTTCTGATAATCGAACGACATATTTACCGTTCGTGACGCATTACCCCGGTCGGGTACTTTTACCTGGTATTTGACGTGTATACCTTCGTTCGGCTGTAAACAGACCGAGACGGCGTTCGGCGTGTATCCATCGCAGTTCTGGAGATTAAACAGTACACCCGGAGGTGCCTGGAAGCGAACGATGATTTCGCTCGTTTTCTCTCGAAGCGCTTTTCCGGAAATCAGATAGAACGGCACGCCCTGCCACCGCCAGGTATTTACGTACAGCGCCATGGCGGCAAAGGTCGGTGTCGTAGAGTCGGAAGCAACCCCGTCGGCGTTCCGGTAGCCGACGTATTGCGCGCGCACGGTATCGCCAAAACGGACCGGAGCTACGGCGCGCAGCACTTTCGCCTTCTCGTTTCTCACGTCATCGGCATCGAGCGATGCCGGTGGCTCCATTGCCGTCAGGGCAAGCAGCTGCAGCAGATGATTCTGGAACATGTCCCGGAGCACGCCGCTTTCATCGTAATACCCGGCTCTGGTTCCCACATCTACTTTTTCGGCCACGGTAATCTGTACACTCGAAATATAGCGACGGTTCCACACCGGCTCAAAAATCGTGTTCGCAAAGCGGAGAAAAAGAATGTTCTGCGCTGTCTCCTTCCCGAGATAATGATCTATTCTGAATACCTGACTCTCGTGAAAGGAATCGTGAATAATCGCATCGAGTTCAGCCGCGCTCTTCCGGTCATGCCCGAACGGCTTTTCGATTACGACTCGTCGTGCACCGCGCGATTCGTCTGCCATTCCTGCCTCGGAAAGATACGTGCAGACCCGGGCGTAGTACTTCGGGGCGATCGCAAGGTAGTACAGGCGACCATCCCCCGACTCCTCGGTCTCTGAAAGAACAGATTCGAGACCCGCAAAGTCCTCCGCAGAATCAAGGTTTCCACGCACGTAGGAGATACAGTTCGCGAACCGACGAAAGGTCTCTTCATCGTACGACGCCGCGTTATAGGTCTGAATGCCGTCCCTCGCCCGTTCCCGGAAATACTCCGATGTCCAGTCGCGGCGGGCGTATCCGATAATCCGTGTGCCGGGATCAAGTCGCTTCTTCTTGAAGTTGCTGTACAAGGCTGGAAGCAGTTTCCTGTGCGTCAGATCGCCCGTTGCGCCGAAAATCGTAATAGACCGTGTCGGTTTCATCTGGAACTGACTCCTTCCTACCGGCGCGATGCACGGTCGAATACCTCATAGTAAAACGGAACAATGATCTGTGCCATACGCAGGACTTCTAGATCTGTCGCGCCTGCCGAACGTGATACTATTGCGTCACGGCGATCTGTGGCTGCGCCAGTTGCACCCTGTGCAAGGCTGTACCGCATGAGAAGAAATCCTGCCGCCAGCCGTATATCCAACGGCTCGCCTGGCGACGCCCACAGAGGTTCCACAAGCGAGGGGATCTCTGCGGTCGTTTGCGAGCTTCCGTCGACGAGAAACTCCGCCGCCCGCGCAATTCGCTGAATCGCCGCCAGGCGGGGTGTGGTTTCCTCCGACTCGTCGGCATCAACCGGCACGTCGATGGCAGGTGGCGAACCCTCGCCAACAGCTCGGGTTCGCGCAAAGGCACCCGTATCCGAAAGGATCGCATCCCAGGAGATGTTTGACGCGACGGATACGAAACGCCCTGCGGCTGTCGCCGCGCGGCCATCGCGGGCGGCGACAGCATTTGACTGCACCACAAGTCTGCGATTACCTTCCCGCGACGTATCGTCATCGTAACTGCCAAGAAGCAGATACAGGGGGCCACCGTTGTCAAAGAACTGCCCGACCAGTACGGCCCGGTATACGCCTTCCTGACCTCTCGGTACCGGGGCCGTCAGCGCGTCAAACAGCAACTCAAGATTCTCCTCCGACAGTGGATCGAAGAGGTCGAAGGTATCCACGACGTGCACGAATAGTTCGGTCTGTACAAACGGATCAAGCGCAATGGAATCGCCTGTTTCAAATCCCGCAGCGCGAATAACGGCAACTTCGAACGGTCCAAGGCGTCCGATGTCGAACACATCTCGAACGGCATCCTCGCTCAAGGGTTCGTGCTCGTCGGGGGCAGCAAATTCAATGTCACGTTCTTCCGGGGCGAGCGGAGGCGGGTCTTCGGTTCGCCTGTCATCCGGGGGCAGAATGCTCGCGCATGCCGACAGGATTATGGCCGAGAGTACGATCAGAATGCGCCGCACGATTACTCTCCGTCGTGTATATGTACGCTGTAGTGTTGGGCCTGCACCGTTGCGCTGTCGAGGGTACGCCGGAATCGTCGTTTCAGCCATTCCCGCACTGGGTAGCGGGTAACGGGAACAAGGAGCAGAAAGCCGGCGATATCGGTAAGAATACCGGGAGTGAGCAGCGTCACACCCGCGAGCAAAAGCAACAACCCGTCGATCAGATCATTCCCGGGAAACCGGCCGGCATTGAGCTCGCGTTGAATACGACTCCACACCGAGACTCCCTGCGCACGCGCGAGGGCCGCGCCTGCGGTACCGGTAAGAACGACCAGCAGGACGGTCGGCAGCGCGCCGATTACACCACCGAGTCGGATCAGAATGTACAGTTCAAGAATGGGTATAACGGTAAACGCGCCAAGCAGTTTAAAGAACATATTCCAACGATACCACGGTCGCCTGCGGAGTACCAAGCCGTCGGCCTGCTCCCTCAGGAGCAGGCTGCAGCGAGTTCCGAGGCCTTATCGGTGGCTTCCCAGGGGAAGTCAGATCGTCCGAAGTGTCCATACGCGGCTGTTTTGAGATATATCGGTCGCTTCAGATCAAGCGTCTGGATAATACCCGACGGGGTCAGATCAAAGGTCTTTCCGATCGCATCCGAAATACGATCGTCCGGTACCACGCCGGTCCCGAATGTTTCAACCATGATACTCACCGGAAACGGAACGCCGATCGCGTAAGCAAGCTGTACTTCGCAACGCTCTGCGAGCTTCGCTGCCACGACATTTTTGGCTACGTATCGGGCCATATAGGCCGCGCTGCGGTCGACCTTGCTCGGGTCCTTTCCGCTGAAGGCTCCACCGCCATGACGACCCATACCGCCGTACGTGTCGACTATGATTTTTCTGCCAGTCAGCCCGGCGTCGCCGTGCGGACCGCCGATGACAAAGCGACCGGTCGGATTCACGTAATACGTGGTATCCGCATCGACCAGCCCGGTTGGTTCGAGCACGGGGTGAATAATGTGATCGATTACCTCGCGTTTCAACTGCTCGTAGGGAACCTGATCATCGTGCTGATGGCTGACGACGACCGCAGTAATACGTTTCGGCGTATTGCCTTCGTACTCCACGGTTACCTGACTTTTACTGTCGGGCCGCAACCAGCTGATCTCGCCGTCCTTGCGCAAACGCGCCGCGCGCATAAGAATCTGGTGTGCGTAGGTTATCGGAGCCGGCATGAGCTCGGGCGTCTCTGTGCACGCGTACCCGAACATCATACCCTGGTCGCCAGCACCCTGCTGACCCTGATACAGGCCAGTCCCGCTCACTCCCTGGCTAATGTCGGGACTTTGCGAGTGGATGGCGTTCAGCACGTTCATGCTCTCGTAATCGAGCCCGTACTCCGGCCGATCGTACCCGATGCGCTTGGCCACACCACGAGCCACTTCCTGAATATCGACATAGGTTTCGGTTGTTATCTCACCGCCAACGAGAATCAGACCGGTCGTGGTAAATGTCTCGCATGCAACCCGGCTGTCAGGATCGTCCCTGAGACACGCGTCGAGCACTGCGTCGGACACCTGATCCGCGAGCTTGTCCGGATGCCCTTCGCTGACCGACTCCGATGTAAACAGATACGTTCTGTCTGCCATACGCCTAGTACCGGTACGTTTCGGGCTTGAACGGACCTTCGGGTTTCACGCCGATGTATTCGGCCTGATCCTTTCGGAGCGTTGTCAGTCTTGCCCCGACCCGTTCAAGATGCAGCCGGGCGACTTCCTCGTCGAGTTCCTTCGACAGCAGATAGACGTTCGGTTCGTATTCGTCCCGCTTCTGCCACAGATCTATCTGCGCAAGCACCTGGTTGGTGAAGCTGTTACTCATGACGAAACTCGGGTGGCCCGTTGCGCATCCGAGGTTTACCAGACGACCTTCGGCAAGCAGAAAGATGCTGTGTCCGTCCGGGAAGGTATACTGATCGACCTGCGGCTTGACGTTCATCTTCGTCACCCCCTGCATTGTTTCGAGTCTGCTGACCTGAATTTCGTTATCGAAGTGCCCGATGTTGCAGACGATAGCCTGGTCCTTCATGTGAAGCATATGCTCAGCGGTAATGACGTCCTTGTTTCCGGTAGCCGTTACGTAGATATCCGCTTCGCCGAGCGTGTCTTCTACCGTACGTACCTCGTAGCCCGCCATTGCCGCCTGCAGCGCGCAGATCGGATCCACCTCGGTCACGATAACTCTTGCCTGAAGCGCCCTGAGACTCGCGGCGCTGCCCTTGCCGACGTCGCCGTATCCGCACACGACCGCAACCTTTCCGGCAATCATGACGTCTGTCGCACGCTTGATCCCGTCAACGAGGCTTTCGCGACACCCGTAGAGATTGTCGAACTTGCTCTTGGTTACCGCGTCGTTCACGTTAATTGCCGGCACGAGCAGCCTCGACTCACCCGCCATTTTGTAGAGTCTGTGAACTCCTGTGGTGGTTTCTTCGCTTACGCCTGCCCACTCGGCAATCAGCGTACTGAAAATACCGGGGCTGTCCTCGAGAATCTGTCGGATAAACTTTTTCAGCTCGACCTCGTCTTCGCCGGACGACGGGGTATCGAGCACGCTCGGATCCTGTTCTGCCTGGTGCCCGAGATGAAGCATAATCGTCGCGTCACCACCATCGTCGACAATGAGCTGAGGGCCTCGCACTCCTCCGTCGGCTGCCGGGAAACACAGGGCCTTGAACAACTGCTCCCAATACTCCGGGAGTGTCTCTCCTTTCCAGGCGAAGACCGGCACGCCCGCGGGCTCCGACTCGCTTCCCCCCCGTCCGACGACAACAGCAGAGGCTGCGTGGTCCTGGGTAGAGAAGATGTTACAGCTGCTCCAGCGAACATCCGCACCGAGATCGACAAGTGTCTCAATAAGAACCGCAGTCTGTATCGTCATATGAAGACTTCCGGTAATGCGAACACCGGCAAGCGGTTGTTCCGGACCGTACTTATCCCGGGTCGCCATGAGACCGGGCATCTCTTTTTCAGCGATGCGGATCTCTTTCCTGCCCCAGTCTGCGAGGGTTATGTCTTTCACCGTAAAGTCAGAGCCTATGCCCGACCGTTTCGGAGCGGCCGTCTTCGTTCCAGTTGCCATGAGATTAATACTCCTTCGTATGTGTGTGAGAAAAATACTACCCCGGCAGGACAAGGTCCACCCCGGGGTGAACCGCTCCTGACCGACCGATACGCCCTAATCGTCGAGGCCTTCGGTGTAGGTTTTGTAGTCCGCGACGCTCATCAGATCATCGAGTTGAGATGCATCTGAGAGTTTCAGTTTGATGAGCCACCCGTCTCCGAAGGCATCTTCGTTTACCGCCGCAGGGCTATCGTTCAGCGCGTCGTTCACGGCAACTACTTCACCGTCCACGGGTGCATAGATATCGCTCGCCGCCTTTACGCTTTCGACAACGCCAAACGCGGTTCCCGTGCTGAATCGCGCACCGATCTCCGGAAGCTCAACGAATACGACGTCTCCAAGGCTGTCCTGGGCGTAATCGGAAATACCGACGGTCACTTCGTCTCCGTCCGCTCGGGCCCACTCATGGCTTTTTGCGTACCGAACTGAATCATCAAATTTCATATCTACCACACTCCTGTTTTCGAATTAGCCCCTGTAGCTTGGTGTATACAGAGGTCGTTTTACTACCCGGGCAGCTTTCTGCTGCCCACGTACGTCTATTCTGATTTCCGTGCCTGGTTTTGCATGCTCAGACATAACATAGGCGTTCCCCGCGTATTCTTCCACCGTCGGAGCGAACATGCCACTCGTAACCACCCCGATTACGTGTCCGCGGCTATCGAGGACATCGTATCCCTGACGTGGGACGGCTTTCTCCGTTAACACGAATGTGACCAGGACCCGTGTCGTTCGGTTGTTCATGGCCGATTCTATTGCTGCACGTCCTGTGAACTCCGTACCGAGCGCGCAGGCCCACTTCAGCCGTGCCTCTACCGGGTTTGTCGTGTCATCCAGTTCATGCCCATACAGGTGAAACCCTGCCTCGAAGCGCAGGCTGTCTCGCGCAGCAAGACCGCACGGGCCAAAATCAATCTGCTCGTTGGCCGCCACTGCGAAACAGGCATCCCAGACCGCTTCGGCATGCGCAGACGGTGGGAAGAGTTCGAAACCGTCTTCGCCGGTATAGCCGGTTCGTCCGACAAGCATGGGAACCCCGTGTACGGAAAGCTCCCTGCAGCCGAAGCGCTGAAGACTCGAAGCCGCTCCGTCGCAGAGCGAATCGAGAAGTCGGGCCGCGTGCGGTCCCTGAAGCGCAATACCCGCCGTCGAGGCGGTCCGGTCGGTAATAGTCGTCGAGTAGCCCGCCATTTGACGCTGAAACCACGCGAGATCTCTCTCGTGGTTCGACGCGTTTCCCACAACCAGATACTCGTTGTCGCAGCGGTACACGAAGACATCGTCAATGATTGTACCGTCCTCCCGGCAGAGCAGGGCGTAGCTCGACATTCCGTCGGCCAGGGCGTGTATATCCGCGGTGAGAACCGCCTGCAACGCGTCTGCCGCCTCGGGTCCAGTGCAGTGAATCCTGCCCATGTGCGATATATCGAATGCCCCGACCGCGCGGCGTACGAGATGGTGCTCCTGTATTGAACCGGTGTGATACTGCACGGGCATGTCCCAACCGGCAAAAGGCGCGATTTTCGCCCCGTGACTGCGGTGCCAGATATATAACGGCGTCTGTTTGCTCATAAGCAGTGCTCCGAGTATACAGGGAGATCGCCGACACGGCTACCGAAACACCGGCGCACAGGCAGAAACGAAGTCCTATTAGTCACATAAGTACGCAAACTATACACCAGTTATC
Organism: Spirochaetales bacterium; assembly: GCA_007121695.1. Lineage (GTDB taxonomy): Bacteria > Spirochaetota > Spirochaetia > DSM-27196 > SKKC01 > SKKC01. The sequence continues at coordinate 14,753 of SKKC01000268.1, forward strand.
CACAAGCCGATGTCGAATTTCGCTGGTCGGTCAACCGGGCGAGGGTACAGAAAACTTCATTTTAAACAAAAGAGAAGAACTGTTTTTAGCAAAAAAAGAGGTAAAAAAGGATCGAAAACCGGATGGAATCGCGATAAAGACCTATATCAGAACGATTAAGCCGAGTTTACAGATAAAATGAATATATGGAATTCCTGTTTATCCACCGGTTATCCACAATTGAGGAGATAACCGGTGACACCGGCGATACCGATGTCTATCCCCGGAAGAAGATTCGGACCTGCTTGTACTGGCCGTCACCTTCGCTTTTGGTTCCGATGTCCGTAATGTCGTTCAGCGCGGTATGAATTAACCGGCGCTCGAAAGGGTTCATGGGCTCGAGCAACCGGCTCGACCTGCTTTCCTTTACTTCGTCGGCAACCTGCTGCGCCATGCGCACCAGACTCTCTTCCCGACGACCGCGATAGTTTTCGCTGTCAACTATTACCTTGATTCCGTCTCCGCCAACCCGACCCCCGACAATATTAACGAGGGTCTGCAGTGCGTCGAGTGTCTGTCCCTTGCGTCCGATAATGATGCCATTTTCCGCGCCGTCGAGACGAAGACCGATTTTGGATGCTTCACGGTACATGATCTGTACGCTGCAGGGCGCTCCCATCATGTCGGTCACAGTTTTCAGGTAATCGACAATCGCGTGCTCAAAATCGTTTTCGGGTTCCGCCTGATAGCTGGACTGGGTCCGGGGACGAGTCGGTTCCGGAGTTGCAGATGTGCGGGCAGGGGAGGCTTCGGCTGGCGCCGCGCCAGCATCTCCGTGCAGATGTACACGGATCCGGACCTTCCGGTTCATGCCAAGAAAGCCCGACTGCTGATCAAGAACTTCCACATCAAACTTGCTCTGTTCCATGCCGAGCGACTCGACTGCGTGCTCGATCGCCTCACTCTCGGTCTTTCCTTCAAACTCGTATGCCATGTATGTGTCTCCTTACATCAGCCAGCAGCAGGGGCTTTTTTCGCACCGCGCTGTGACCAGTACTGCTGCAACCCCGTGGTCACATTCGTAAGAATCATGTAGACCAGGAGACCTGCCGGCATGTTGTAAAGTACGAAAAATATGAACGCGGGTAGAAGATACTTGAACATCTTCTGCTGTGCGCCGGTCTGCGCACCGCCAGCGGGCTGCATGAACTTGCTGGTGAATAGCTGGCTTGCCAGAAAAATCAGCGGTAGAAGACGTATGTCATTACCAATGACCGGCAACGCGAACCCCGTCCAGCTGAGAATGCTCTCCGAGGCGCTCAGGTCGTCGATCCAACCCGGAATAAACGCTGCTCCGCGCAGATCGAAGCTGTTGTTGAACACACCGAACATGGCAATGAAGAACGGAATCTGCAGCACCATCGGCAGACAACCGCCGAGCGGGTTTACTTTTTCCTTGCGGTACAGTTCGGCAATGGCCTGCTGCTGCTTCTGCTGGTCGTTCTTGTATTTTTCCTTGAGCTCGGTCATTTTCGGGTTGAGCTCCTGCATTCGCTTCATGGACGTAAAACTCTTTCGAGTCAGCGGATACAACAGCGCCTTGACGAGAATGGTGAGCAGAATAATCGCGACCCCGTAGTTCGGAATAATCCGGTAGAACATATTGAGGCCGAGTTTAAGAATATGCTCGAGCCAGCCGAGCAGTGGCCGGGAGTCAAGAACTTCGTCCAGATTCAGATTACTCAGACCAAACGCGTTCTCACCGGCTTCGTTGTAGCGAGCAAGTGCTGCCGGAGTCTTCGGGCCGGCAAAAACCCTGAACGTATCCGTATTGAAGGACACTCGAATCGGAGGGCGAGCAAAACGCATCTGGTGCCCGCGTACGAGGCCTTCGACCGGTTCGCTGTCAAGAAAAATCGTATAGCGTGCCTGATCAGGAATCGCGACCAGAGCGAAATATTTACCGGCCAGCGCTGCCCATTCGACCCGCTGTTCGATAATCTGTCGTCCGCCTTCCGATAGCTCCACGCTGTCCTGCTCGAGTCGCCTCGTGCCCTGCGAAAGCGTCAGGAAACGCCGGAACTCGTTTCGACCATCGAGCTCGTCGAACTGCGGGCCTATCTGTGGTCCGAAGCCCATCGTATAGGCAAAACCATCGCTGTTCAGAGGAATCGCCTGATTCACACTGTTCTGAAATTCGACATCGACAAGGAACAGATACTCACCTGGCTCGAAGCGGAAGCGCTTCGTAAAGGTGAACGGTTCATCCTCATTTCCGACGACGTAAAAGTCTCTGGTAAACTCGAACTCGCTGTTCGACACCTGGGTAAACCGGAATGGCTCGGTTACCGGTCGCCCGTCCGGGCCACCAAATCGCGTCAGCATGGCGGGTTCATCGCCCTCGCCCTGCAAGACCATGTTGACCGGCTGACCTCCGTCTCGGTGATTCAAGAGCTCTATCGACGTAATGACCGCACCAGCCGGATCCATGACAACCCGCATATTCGATGACTCGAACACGACCCGGTTTCGGGCAACTGATTCATCCGGGACAGCTCTTATTTCAAACCCGGCAGGCTGAGTCGTGACAGTTCCCGGCTCGGCCACCGGTGCGTCGGATTCCGGATCGGCCGGCGTTGCAGGAGCCGGGCGCTCCGCAGCAAATTCCTCCGGTGGAAACAGTGCGTTCTGAATACTGAACCCTATAGTGATGACAAGCACCGAGAGTACAACGGCCAGAAGAGTTCGTTTTTCCATACAATTACCTTACCCGAATGGGGGTCACGCTACTATAGAGTATGCCGATACAAATCCGCTTTTTGCAAAACGAATCGGGCTTGACTGAATCGGATACCAAACGAGCGGTCAAAACCAGGATATACGATAAAAACCAGATCGAATCCGGTGTTCACATGCTCTTTCAACTCCCGGTACACCTCGCGAAGAAGACGTTTCGAACGGTTTCGAGCAACTGCGGTTCCGTATTTTCGTACCGGGACAACAAGAATTCGATTAAAATCGAGTCCATTCGGACGCCACAGCAGTTTCATGCCTCGACCCGAAGCGGAACCGGGGCTACGGAACGCCGCCCGTATGTCACGATGTCCGCGAATGATCTCTGCCTTAGTAAGGCTTTTTCTCATCTGCAACCGATAACTTGTATCGGCCTTTCGCCCGCCGGCGACGAAGAACCTCGCGACCACCACGGGTCTTCATTCGAGCACGAAAACCGAACTTCCGGTTCCGTTTTACCTTGCTTGGGTTATATGTTCGTTTCATGTCAGTCTCCTCGAAAATTTAAACGGCAGCAGAAACATAGAATCATACGCTACCGGAGACCTGTCAGAGAAAAAGACAGGGCGGACCGCAGTATATGAAATTGCATTCCGTGGTGTCAACAAATCAACGGTCGGTCGACTCAATTGCCTTTTTGAGGGCAGACAGTCGATCTTTCAGCTCCGGATCGGCAATACCCGAGAGCGCCTCATCCGGATTTTCGGAATATCCACCACGCTCGACGGTGGGACTCTGGCCGTGGTCCGGAACATCGGGTACGGAAACCGACTGCTCGATGCCCGCGTTCAGTGCATGTCCGACGCGTTCGTCGACCAGGTGAAAATGAAGCGTCCGTATTTCGAGATCAGGAAACTCGTGCTGTATCCGCTTCAGAATGCGTTCCTGCTGCATACGAAGCAGTTGCATCCAGCCGGGATGGTCTACAACGACGACCGCGGCATTGTGCCGAACGTCCACAAGTTTGCTGTGATCGGCCAGATCGCTTCCGGCGATGGCGCGCCACGAAGAAAAAAACCTGACAAAGCCTCGTTCGTCGTGAACGCTGAGTCGATCAAAGAGAACGTGTAGAAGTGCTCCGGCTTTCTCCATGGACCTGTCCTGCCTGAACGCGATACAACAGCGTATCATCTCCAGCGAGTGAGGAAAACTGCTCATCGGGAAGAAACGTGAATACCGCCTGATCATACTCGGGAAGGGAGTTGAAAAAACGTTTTCGTCGCGTCGGGTCGAGTTCGAGCATAACGTCGTCCAGAAGCAGAATCGGTTTCCTTTGCGACCGATCGGAAAAAAAACGTGCCTGGGCGACCCGAAGAATAAGAGACAGGAGGCGGAGCTGACCGGTACTCGCCGTTTCAGTAAACTCCTCCCCGTCCATCTCGAAGCGGAACCTGTCCCGGTGTGGACCGCTTGTCGTGGTTCCCATGGTAAAATCCGTTCCTCGACGGCTGCGCAGGTTATCCACGATTACTTCGGTCGAGACGATATCCTTCCACGAGGGTCGATACTCGATCCGAAGGGGCGTATCGAAGCCGGAAATGAGATGATACAGTTCTTCGAAGGTTGCGCTGAAACGCTCGACGGCATGGGCACGCTGAATCTGCACCTCCATCCCCGTACTCGCCAGCTGCTGGTCATACACATCGATCATGTCGTGGTCTTCTTCGCGAATGGCTGCATTCCGGTGTTTCAGAATCCTTGCGTATCGTCGAATGACATCTATGAACAGCTCATCGTACAGACTCAGTGTCTGATTAAAGAACCACCGTCTCCGGTCCGGGGATCCTGTCACAAAATCTATGTCATCATGGCAGAATACGATGCAGGGCAGGTTATGAACCAGGTCCTTGCGATCCTGAACAGCTGCTCCGTTTACATGAATGGTTTTTGCCGCGTTCTGCAGGGCAAGTCGTATCGTCAGATCCCCGCCATCGTCAGTGCGGGCATCTCCTGTCAGCCCGCACTCAGAAGAACCCGAGCGTACGAGGACTGCGTCA
>SKKC01000327.1 GCA_007121695.1 Spirochaetales bacterium
ATAACGACGTCGTCCCCGCTCGTCTCTTCTTCTATCTGCGTGGCTTTCTTGCCGGTATCCCGGACCCATCGCTTTTCGGACATGACGTCCTGGAAGAGTACCTTGCACGCGAGTCGCTCGCGACCGTTAATCCGCATGGCGTCGGATCCGCACACGCCGTGTGCGCAGCTTCGTCGATATCCGAGCGTACCGTCGACGTTCCAGGTGATGTACTGAAGTGCATCGAGTATGCGGTCGGTCGGTTCGACCTCGACCGGGTAGTCCTTGTATTCCGGCTGGTTGTTCGTGCTTTCGTTATTCCTGAGTATTCGTAATGTTACCTTCATTTAGTAGACCCTTGGTTTCGGTTCCCAGATGCTGACATCAACCGGCTTGTAGTCAATTGTCACATTCCCATTCTCGTCCATTGAAGCCATGGTGTGCTTCAGCCAGTCGTCGTCGTTTCGCTCGGGGTAGTCACGTCTGCTGTGTGCGCCGCGGCTTTCCTGTCGGTTCAGCGCGCTTGCGGCAGTCAGAACTCCAAGGTCGAGCAGGTTTTCCAGCTCGAGCAGGCTCAGAATCTCGGCGTTAAAATCCGCGGTTTCGTCCTGTCCGGAGACGGTGCTGAACTCCTGTCGCATGCTCTGCATGTCTGAGAGCGCGACCTTCATGTTCTCTTCGTCCCGGTAGACGCCCACGTTCTTCATCATGGTTTCCTGCATGCGCTTGTACATTTCGCCCGGGTTGCCGCCGCCTTTGCCGCGGTTTTCGTGGATGCGGGCGATGCGTTCGCGAGCAGGTTCTGCCGCGTCGTCGGGCACAACCGGTGCCGGGGCGGACTTCACGTACTCCGCGATATGGCTCCCCGCCCTGCGTCCGTAGACGATCAGGTCAACAAGGCTGTTCGTTCCGAGGCGGTTCGCACCGTGTACGCTGACACAGGCACATTCGCCCGCCGCGTACAGGCCGTTATAGGCTTCGTTCGTATTTACTACGCGACCGTCGGTATCGGTTGGTATTCCGCCCATTGCGTAGTGAGCCGTCGGCTGTACCGGCATGGCGTTCTCTACCGGGTCTATCGCGAGGTAGGTCTTGCAGAAGTCCTGAATGTCCGGGATTTTCTTTTCGACGGTCTCGCGGCCCAGATGCGTTGCGTCGAGCCAGACGTAGTCGTCTATTTTTCCGTCTCCACGAACACCGCGACCTGCGAGAACTTCGGTCACGATTGCGCGGCTGATCAGGTCGCGCGGTGCGAGGTCGAGCAGGGTTGGTGCGTACTCTTCCATGAAGCGTTCGCCCTTGCCGTTTTTGAGGATGCCGCCTTCGCCGCGGACCCCTTCGGTTATCAGGATGCCCATGCTGCGTATACCAGTTGGATGGAACTGGAAGAACTCGAGATCTTCCATTGGAACGCCGGCACGCGCGAGTATCGCCGGGCCGTCACCGGTGTAGGCGTGGGCATTACTCGTAATGCGGAACATGCGGCCGAACCCGCCGGTCGCGAACATGACCGCCTTCGCCTTGAAAATGTGTAACTCGCCGGTTGCAAGCTCGAAGGCTACGACGCCGGTACAGGTTGTGCCGTTCATGATCACGTCCACGACCTGGAACTCGTTGTAGAACTCCACGTCGTTCTTGATGCACTGCTGGTACAGGGTCTGAAGAATCATGTGTCCGGTACGGTCCGCCGCGTGGCATGCGCGCCGGACGGCAGCCTTTCCGAACTCGCTCGTGTGTCCGCCGAAGCGGCGCTGGGAAATTAGCCCCTTGTCGGTGCGGGAAAAGGGAAGTCCGCGATGTTCGAGGTCGTACACCGCCTTCACCGCCTCGTCGGCCAGAATTTTTGCGGCATTCTGGTCAACGAGATAGTCGCCGCCCTTCACGGTATCGAAGGCATGCCACTCGGGCTTGTCTTCGTCTATATTGCCAAGCGCGGCCCCGATTCCGCCCTGGGCGGCTCCGGTATGACTGCGCATTGGATAAAGCTTGCTGACAACTGCGGTCTTTGCGCTCTTCGAAGCCTCGAGCGCTGCATACAGACCGGCGCCGCCGCCGCCTACGATTACTGCATCAAATTCGTATATCATCTCGCTAAAAGTGGTACCATGCTCCGGCCGTGTTGGCAAGGCTTGAGCATGCAGGGGGACAGCGGTTATTTTCTGAGGTGTAATGAAATACAGCCACGATGCATTGAGCGAGTCTGACGCCACCGAACTCTGGGAACGGGCTGCGCGCCTTCAGCAGGATGCGCAGAAGCAGGCAGACGAACAGGTCCGTAACGCGCTGCCGGGTGCCGGGAATCCGGATGCGGTCTCATACGATGTCGCGCTGCAGGCCGCCGTTGAGTCAGGCATAGACGAGGTTCATGTCAGGCAGGCCGCGCTTGAAATGCGCCTTGCTCCGCAGCTGGACCGGCAGCCGGTGGCACCGTGGCACGTCAAAGCCCTCGGGTTCGCCGAAAAGACGGTGAGCGAGCGGGTCAGGGTTCCGGCACCTGCCTCGTCGGTTCGTCCGGTCATCGGGCAGGTTGTAGCAAGCCCTGCGTTCGAGTCAGAACCGATTGATATTGTCGAGTTTGACGAGCGAACCACTGCGCTCGTGTACGAGGTTCCGAAAGTGCCCAGTGCGATGAAGGCATCGTTCATGCAGGCCTTCGATACCGAGTCTTTTCACTACCGTGTACGGTCCGTCGCCGAGATCAAGCGTTACGCGATTATCGTTTCAGAACAGACGGATGGTTCCACGGAGGTCGCGGTGCATACGTCGCTTGACCGAAGCGTGCGGGTCAATGCCATCGCCCTTCGGATTATTCAGGCAGTCGCTGTGCCACTCGCGGCCGCGACCGGAGCGCTTGGTGCAGGTATTCTCGTGTCGTCCTTTGCTCCGGGTCTGGTCATCGGGCCGGTTCTCGTCGGTCTCGCTGGCGCTGCCGCGGCCATCGGTGCGGGCTATGGCATCGCCGTGCTGTACCGCCGGGCGTACAACAAGGCTTTTAAAAGGGTCAGGGAATCCTTCCGCAAGATGCTGACTTCGCTCCGGATGCAGACGGGGTGAATGCCACGCTGGCAGCCTCAGGAGGTGTTCCTGATGTCCGTGCGACCGGCCGTTCCTGTCAGCGGTCCGGTCGCAGGAAGCGCTCGCCTATCCAGCGTGTCACGATGTCCAGAAACTGCTCGTGCAGGCCGGGGCCGAGCGTGGCGTATTCATTGGGTGACCCGGTGCGCGCATCCTGGAACAGGTGATTCGCTGTCTCGACGATCGCCACAGTAACGTCGTGGTTTCCCGCGCTTCGCAGCGCTGCCTCGAGGGCGGGCCGATTCTGCGCTGCATCTACCTGCGTGTCCAGCCCTCCGAAGACCCCGAGCACCGGCACGGAAATCTGTTCCCAGTCGGGGCGTGGATCGTACGACATGAAGAACTGCATCCAGGGTGTCTGCATTCCGGCGATCTCTGCGTCGGCCTGTCGCCTGGCAAGCTCATTCGGGTCGCCGATCGCTGCCGCCTGCGCTTCGGGCAGTCGCGCGATCTGTTCGAGAGTGCTCTGCTGCACGATCTCGCGTACCTGCTCCCATTCGCCCGCCTCGGCGTGGCGCATTGCACGGATCTGTCGTTCGCGCATTGCCGCGACTTCATCGTCCGGGAGCCCTGATGCACGTGTGATCAGCTCGACCTGCCGGACGACGACCTCTGAATAGGGAAGCGCGCTTCCCGCCATACTGATTACGAGGCCGACGTCAGGGTTCCTCGCGGCGACCATCGCGGCGATCACACCACCTTCGCTGTGCCCAAGGAGGCCGATGTGCGAGGGGTCAATCTCGGGACGATTACGCAGGTAACGAAACGCCGCTTCGTTGTCGTCGGCAAAGTCCGCAGTCGTTGCCGTAGCGTGAACTCCTCCCGACTCACCGAAGCCGCGCTCGTCGAACCGCAGTGTCGCGATTCCGTGATCCGCCAGGTGATCGGCAATCCAGCGCATCGGGCGGTAGTGGGGAAGCGCCGGGTTGCGCCCGTCGCGGTCCTGCGCACCGCTGCCACTGATGAGGATGACCGCCGGGTGTGGCCCTGAACCGTCGGGTAAAGTCATTACGCCGGCGAGTGGGATCGAGCCTGATGCGAACGTGATGTCGTACCGGATGTGTCGTGCATCGGTCTGTACTTCGTCAGTCTCCCGAAACTCGAAACCCGTCAGGATAGCGTTGACTGCACCGTTGATCGCCCGCATGAATTCTGCCTGCGTCGCCTCGGTTACCACCACAGATGTGATTCCGTCGCGCTCGACGGAGATCGCAGCGATAAGCATTTCGCCCCGTTGGTATATCCGCTGCGTCCACGTGCCGCTCGCCAGCGGAATCGGACTCGCCTGAAGCGGGTGGTCGATGAACGCGTTGTCGAGCTCCGCGTCGATCAGGAGCTGAATCGCCGCAGCGGTTACCGCTTCGTCGCTACCCGGAGCAGCGACAACGAAGATGTCTGCAACCACGTCGTCCCGGGTGAACCGCGCGTATCCTGACTCCCGCGAAAGCTGCCACCCCGGAGGCGCGGGTACTGCAAATCCAGCGCGCGCGTCCTCGTACAGGTCGCCCGCCGCGAGACCTGCGGCGCCTGTGAACATGAAACACATAGTAATAACGTACCACAAATTTGTTCGTCCCATTTTTTCCTCCATCTCCCGTCCGGGTAGTACTATTCGGCGCGCGTGAGAAACGTCTCGATCGCTGTGTTGCACGCCTCCGCGTTATCCTGATTCAGAATATGGTGTGCCTGGTCGATCATGACCAGGCGGCTCTTCGGGAGCCGGGTGTGCCATTTTTCCGACATTCGCCGGATAAATCCGATGTCATGGTCTCCGTAAAGGATGAGGGTCGGCCGTTCAGGAGGTTCGGGTAACCCGGCGGTCATATCCCGGATCATTTCGTTTACCAGATGGGTTACCATAGGCTTGCCCGTCGCCGCGATCGTTTCCGAGAGGTACCGCCTGGTCGATTCGGTCAGCGCCTTGTGCTCTGCGAATGCCGTGTGTAGTGCTGCTCGCGGGTAGAGTGCCATCCCGAACGATACAAGGGGGATGAGCATTTTAAGCGCGCGCGGGTAGCGCGGGCAAAGCGATCCGCCGCTGATGTGAATCATCGCGGCGACACGATCCGGGGCTTTGGCCAGGACATACTGGTTGACGAGACTTCCGAGCGAAAGGCCCACGAGCGTGGCGCGGTCGACTCCGACCGCATCCAGCAATCGGACCGACAATTCCGCCGCAGTACGTGAGAACGGTTCGTGCCTGCCGATCGGGTCTGAGCGACCGTGACCCGGCATGTCCCAGACGATCACCCGGTAGCGATCGGCGAGCGCTGACACTTGCTGGTCGAATGTCCGGTGATCCATGGCGACACCATGGGTACAGAGTACAGCCGGCCCATCCACGGGTCCATGGACCTCGTAGTAGACCCTGGTTTCATCACGTTTGATAATCACGTGTTTTCTCCTTGCTCGGCACAAGTGCCGATGTGACAAGCACGACCGCAGCGGCACCAGGAACCCGTGCTCCCCAATCCGACACACCAGGGAAAACCGACGACACCATCAGGTACGGCGCGGCCGTCACCGACCAGGCGATTGACCCGACCTGGAAGATCGTGTCGGCCTCCATTGGTCGTTCGGACTCCCTGACCTCCTGAGCACAAGGATCACAGAGTAATGCCCATTTGGCGAGATGGAAAAACTACTGAATTGACATCCGATGCGTTCTCCGTAGTTCTACTGAACTGTCTCTCAGCCGTAGCGGATCATCCAGCTTGAGCAAGCCGTCGATCGGGTCATGTGAGTCGTTGACATGCGACGATTATGCTGTACGCCCGGTTAATTTCTTTCGCTTTGTGAAGCCCGCGCGGGTTTACATCCGGGTGGTATTGCAGCATGAGGCGTTTGTACGCGCGTTTTACCACGGCCACGTCCTCGGTGCCGGGGCGCAGCTCGAGCACGGAACAGGCCCAGGAGAGAAGCGAATCGGCATCGTCGTTCTTTCGTTCGTTCTCCGCGTCGGAGCTGTCTTCTCCGTCGGGCCGTGCGTAGCCCGCCTCGACGGCAATATCAAACAGTGCCAGAGCAACTGATACGAAGATGGTCTGCAGTTCAAGTATACGGCTGTCGAACAGACGCTTCAGCGCAGCTGCCGAGCTTTGAAGCGCGAGCTCCGGGGATCGGAACTCGTGATCGCGTACGAAGCGCTCGCAGGTTAAGCGA
>SKKC01000260.1 GCA_007121695.1 Spirochaetales bacterium
GACGACGTGATCATTGGTAAGTACGTAAAAGGTGTCGCCGTCCTGCCGGACGATTACGCCGCTGCCGAGGCCCGGATTCCTGAACTCGGGCGTCGGCTGTGAACCGTCGCCTTCGGGTTCTCCGAAAAAGAAGTCAAACCACGGCGCCGCACCACCTCCGCCCTGGGTGCTCCCCTGACGGATCTCGATAATTTCGATCTGCACGACCGTGGGCAGAATGCGCTCTACGGTCGTCCTGAAGCTGTCCTGGAGGCTTTCTGCATCAAGAACGGGTACCTGACCCGATCGTTCGCTTTCCTGCGCCTGAACCGACGACGGAGGCTCTACGGCGGTCGAGCAGCTGAACAGTACCATAGACAGTACGAAGCCGACGATAACGCCGGTCAGAACGAGGTTTGCAAACAGGAATTTGCGCGAGTAAAAAAGCGTGCCCTTGCTCATATGGTAGATCTCCATGGGGTTCTGTGTTTCGTGCTGTGTACAACATACGAAGAGACGGGGCTTCGTATCCAGTCACGCATGGAAATTTCGCCCAGCCGTCAGAATCTCCGGACCTTCGGGCGTGATCGCGACGGTATGCTCGTAGTGCACGGACACGGAGCTGTCGGCGGTCACCACAGTCCAGTCGTCGTCCAGGACGATGATGTCGTCGCCCCCGAGGTTTACCATCGGTTCAATAGCGATAACCATGCCCGGTTTCAGACGGGGATTCGGGCCCCTGCCGATAAAGTTGCTTATATGCGGATCTTCGTGAAGCGCGAGTCCGACTCCATGACCACCATATGGCCGCACAAGACCGTATCCGCGCGCATGATTGTGGTCGTATATGGCTCTCGAGATATCCTTGAGTCTGTTACCGGGTCGGGCTGCCTCGATTCCAAGGTACAGGCTCTCCTCGGCGGTCTTCATGAGGGTGCGAATCTCTTCCGGGACTCGCCCGACCGCGATGGTTCTCGCCGAGTCGCTGAAAAAGCCCTCGAGTTCGATCCCGCAGTCCATGCTGACTATGTCGCCCTCGGCAAGAGGCGTGTCGCCCGGAATACCGTGAATCACCGCCGCGTTCACCGAGAAACAGAGACTCGCCGGAAAGCCGTGATACCCGAGAAAGGCAGGCCGCCCGCCCGCATCTTCTATCATTGACTGTACTGCTGCGTCTATTTCGCGCGGCACCGCACCTGCGACAATGAGAGCTTCGGCCGCATCGAGTACCGAGGCAAGCAGGCGGCAGGACCGTCGTATTCCCTCGATCTGTCGTTCATTCTTGAACTTTATCATTCTACATAGACTCCAGAATCAGCCTTGTCGCGACAGCAGCGCGCGTTCGAGCAATCGGGCACGCGGGTTATCGGGGTCAATCGAGCGTGCGCGAAGAACGTGTTCTTCGGCGTCGCGAGGTCGGTTCGCGCGAAGAAAAATTTCCGCCTGACGGACGTGCATTGCCGAACGGATGCCCGAAGACACCGCGCGCTGCGCTGCCTGGTCGAGCGCCTCGTCGATATACCCTGTCGCGTGAGAAAACTCTCCGCGATGAGCGAGTACAAGGCCGCGGTTAAAGAGTGCGTACCATAGTAATCCATCGCCCGAGAGAAGAGATTCAATGTCGCCAGCGGAGCCCGCAAGGTAACTAGCGAACACGAGGCTTTCAATCCAGGGGGCGTCCTGGTCGGGCGTGCTGTTCAGGAGAATCTGCATGCTTCTGCGGTCGCCGCTTTCAACCGCCCGCAGCGCAAGCCAGTGCCCGTAAATTCCGGTTTCAGGATAGCGGGACATGAGGGCCCAGACTCTCGATTCGCGTTGTTCCGGCAGGATGCTCTGGTCAAGAACCACTCGCAATATACGCAATCGTGCCGCATCGTCGTGAAGTCTGTCTGCCCGAGCCTGTTCGATTGCCTCGTCGAGAACGGCGTGGGCCTGCGAGAGCTGCCCCAATGCGGCCCTCGCTCGTGCGTAATCGGCCGCCAGCGCGACGGAGATCGTCGTGCTGCTTCCCCTCAGGATATCAACGGCGTATTCCGGGCTGTTCTGCAGGTGTGCGAATGCTCTGCGGGCGAAGTCCCGCTCAGCACTGTTTGACCCGGAAGCCATGACGCGGAGATATCTCGTTTCCGCTGATGTTCTGTCGCCCTGGAGGACGTCGATGTCGGCAAGGAGAAGCTGTACGTCGGACGCTGCCTGTGTCTGCTCGTCGAGCTGCGCTACGAGCGGAAGCGCGCGATCCAGATTTCTCCTGCTTGCGTACACGCGGAACGCGAGTGGAAGCAGAAGCGGGTCGCCCGTGACGCGTTCGAGAAGCGTCTCTGCTTCGTCAAACAGTCCACGTTCAAGAAGAAGCAGGATTGATGTATGAAGAAATGGTGTTCCGCTTCCGGCTTCGTACAGGGCAATACCTGTTTCCGCACGAGGTGTGCGGGAAAACGAAAGAAGATCAGCTGCCAGTCCTGTCCCCGTCGTTTCAAGGTCTTCGGACTGACCTCTGATTGCGGTTTCGGCTACTGCGCTGTCGTATCGCTCGCTGGAAAGTCGCAGGGCCGAATCAAGGGCCTGCGGAATCATGTCGTTTCGCAGAAACACAAGCGTTCGAATCGCCTGTAGCGATTCCGCGTCCGGGTGTTGTGTTGCCGCGCGGGCCGTTATATCGACCAGTGCATCTGTCGGTGCGCGTTCGTCCAGAATCAGGGCTCTCGAAGCGATTGTTCGCCAGCGGCGGACGCTGTGAGCGCCTTCGGACAGCTCACGTATGGCCCGTTCGGCCTGTTCGTAGTCTTCGATTGCGAGAAAGCGGTCGATGCGACGAATGCCGTTCGTGAATCGGGCGCTGTCACGCGCAAAACGTATCCCTGTGCCAATGAGCACAAACAGCAGTACCGCAGCAAGAATCGATAGAAACAGGACGAGCAGGTACGAACGCGACCGGTTCATTGCGGGGCTTTCTCCTGCAGTGCTTTCCGTATCCCGTCGAGCACGCCGTTTACAAAACGGAACGACTCTGGTCCCGCGAACTGCCTCGCGAGTTCAACCGCCTCGTCTATGGTTACCGAGGCGGGAATGTCCTTCGCAAACAGAAGTCCGTAGGCCGACACGCGAAGGATCGCAAGATCCGTCTTTCCAATGCGATCGAAGCCCCAGTGCGAAAGATGCGCCCTGATTGTGTCGTCGACAGTCCGTATCTGCTCGATCGTGCCGGCGACCAGGAGTCGCGCGAAGGTCAGAACAGCCTGTCGATCCGTCTCCGACTCCTCTGGAGGAGCCTCGTACCAGTCGAAACGCGTCAGTTCCTCTGTTCCCGCGGTTCCCATGTCCCAGGCGTACAAGGCCTGAAACGCGAGAACGCGGGCACGCCGCCTGACGCCCATTACAGACGGGACTCGTTTACGGTAATTTCCGCTTCGTCCCGAAGAGCACGGAGGGCTTCATTGCCGGCCTGCTGAAACTCCGATTGCAGACGCTCATTCATGAGAAAGCTGATGATGTTCTGTCGTACGGTGACCTGCTGCCCGGGAAACAGTTCGTCGTCGAGCTCGAGGAAGCGCGGTGGGCGACTGTCGGTTACCTGCATGACGTGAACGCCAATGCTGGACCGGACGACTCCCGAAACCTCGTTGACGTCGAGTTCGAACGCGGTGTCGACGAATTCGCTTCCGTAGATCTGCCGAATCTGACGGTCGTTCTGTGGCATGTATCCAAAGTCCGCAGCGTCATATTCGGAGGATGATGACGCTTCCCCGAACAGCCGTTCGAAAGCCTGCTGGTCCTGCGATGTCGCGTCCCATACCCGGCCGAGCCGTGCCGCCGCCTCGTTCCGTTCGGTTTCATTCATGTTCCGGGTGTCTATGTACAGATGCCGGAATCGAACAAGAGCAGGATTAATGAACTCCGAGCGGTTTTCGTTGAATACCCGGCGTATTTCGTTCTGGCCTGGTTCAGGAATGTTCTCGAGGCGTTGTCGCTGGGTTTCCTGTATGTATCGCTGCTGCAGAAGCTGCTTACGAAGTTCCGCCACGTAGTCGTCGAACGAAAGACCGATCTGCTGCTCCACGAGCATTTGAAACTGCTCTTGTGTTACCGACGGGCCGAGACCCTGCCGTTCCTGGTCGATAAACTGCTGAAGCTGGGAATCTGAAATCTCGATGCCAGCCCGGGCCGCTGCCTGCGCGATGAGCTCGTCGTTGATCATGGACTCCAGGACTTCTCGACGTTCTTCGGAGTTCAGCTCCCTGCCGAGTTGCGCCTCGAACAGTCCGACCTGGCGATTGAGAGCCCGGGTGCCGATATTGACGGTCCGTTCGAGTCTCACCACGGCAACCGTCCGATCGAGTATCTGGGCACTCAACGGCGAAGAAACAATGACGGCAATCAGGACAATAAAAATAAACTTTTTTCGTAGCATAGATACTGTGTACATGACTGTACGTACAGTAGCACACGAAGACCCTGAAAATCTACCATTCCTGATTCGACGGGCAAGGATCGTGCATTACGCGCTTTCTATGAAACCGATGCGCTGTTTGAGTTTTTTTATGCCGGTCATTTTATCGTCGAGTTCAAGCGCCCGTTCAAGATAGCGGATTGCTCTGTCATAGTCTTCGCGATCCGAATATATCTCGGCGGCTTTTTTCAGAAAAAACGCAGTATCCTTCCTCGAAAAATTGAAGGAAATAAGTTCTTCAAGGCAGTCGAGCACGACATCCGGAGTCTCGCGCTCGATCATGCGGAAACATGTGATGTTCTTCAGTTTCTCGATTATTTCGTCTGTAAAATGACGAAAATACGGGCGCTCTGCTTCGCAGCGAACGAGGTTTTTCAGCAGTTTATAGGATTGCAGAAAGTTACCTCGGCTTTCGTATTCCTCTGCGAGCAGAAACACGCAGTCCATGTAGTCTTCCCGGTCGAGGTGATCACGCAAATCAAACGTCGTATGGGAACAGAGCGATGAAAACAGCTCGACCGCATCCTGTTCGCGACTGTGCAACAGATCGAAAAAAATGAGCTTGGATTGACTGTCAAGATCCCCAACTCGTGCTTTCAAGAATTCCCGGTAATCGAACCTGTGCTTCTGTGCGGCGATATAGTGAGTGCGATCGTATACAGCCCGGCGTTCGGGGTCCGACAAGGTCTCATACGCGCGAAGCAGCGTCCGCATGCGAGCCGCCGCAGACTGATCGTGTTCGCCTGCAACGTCCGGGTGCAATTCCTTCGCGCGTTTTCGAAATGCCCGTTTAAGCGCGTCCTGCGAGCATTTTGTCTCAACTCCGAGAACTTCGTAGTACGTAGGTGCAGTAGCCATCGATCCATCACACTATCTATCTTATCAGCCCACAGTATAGGTGGCGACGCGAACCGACGTCAACGCTTCTGGAAACGGACGTGAACAGTTTTGCAGTAGCCGAGTCCAGGCGCGTCCACAACGCGGGAGCATCTAGTCGACTTTCAGACGTTTCCCGGTCTCGAGCGCATCCCCTTCACTCGCGAGAACATCCGAATACTTCAGAAACATGCCTTCCGTTTCCATTTCGTGCATAAGTTTTGACAGCGCGCGCAGGGTCGACAGGCCACTTTTTATGACGTAGGCAAATGAACGTTTCCCGGCGACTATCCCGGCACCGGCAAGATACCGTCTGAACTCGACTGGTATCCTGCCCTTGAAGAAAGCGGTTCCCTGAGACCCGACGCAGATATACTCGAACATGGTCAGCTTCGTGTTCACGTCGCGAGAGGCGTCGATAACGGTAACCTGATGCCCCTGTGCTTCAAGCCCTTGTGCGAGTTTCGTGGAAACTGCGAGCAGTTTTTCCCGGCTCTTTGTCGGATAGAAGACAACCGCTATTCGCATGAGTCCTCCTAGTCCGACTCGCCGTCTGCGTCCGTACCTATGTCCGGCAGGTCGAGTTCCTGCAGAATGCCGGGCTCCTCGGTCTGGTCGTCCTGCAACCACCACTCTGTTCCCGAGCCGCTCCCGCCGCGCAGGCGGGCCGCCGCCTGCTCGATGTCGCCCGAATCGGGGGTCCTGCTGAACCACGCGAGTCCGAACGCCGAGAGAATGAATACCGCTCCGAGAATGGACGTTGTTTTGGTGAGTATGTTGCCGGATCGGTTACCGATCTGCGACGAACCACCTCCGCCGAAAATGCCGCCCATTCCTTCGCTTCCTTCGTCCTGCAGCATAACGAGCAGAATCAGCAGGAGAGCTGAAATGACAAAAATAACCAGTA
>SKKC01000370.1 GCA_007121695.1 Spirochaetales bacterium
GCCTGAAACGCGGCTACACCCCGTAGTCGCCGACCATGGGAACGTACCGGGCTGCGGTCAGGGTGCGGACAGCTGCAAGACCTGTTTCACGTTGTTCGTACAGAATCACCTGCTCGTGCCCGCCCGGACCTATGGGCAGGATCATGCGCCCTCCCTGAGACAGCTGCTCGTATAGCGGTTGTGGTACCGACGGGGTAGCTGCCGAGCCAATGATTACCGTATACGGGGCATGCTCGGGCATTCCGCGGCCTCCGTCTCCCTGGTACACGAGCGCATTCTCTATTCCGCAGGCGTGCAGATTTCTTGCTGCCTGCTCGAGCAGCCCTGCCCGATGTTCAACCGACACCACCGTGCGGCACAGCCTGCACAGGAGCGCCGTCTGATACCCGAACCCGGTGCCAATTTCGAGTGCATGATCTGTGGGCTGTATGGCCAGCGCCTCGAGCATTGCCGCGATAAGAGACGGCTGCGACGTCGTTTGATTCTCACCTATGGGAACAGGCACATCCTGATACGCGAGTTCCTGACTGCGGGAATCAGTCCCGACAAACAACCGTCGGTCCACCGAACGCATTGCGTCTATCACGGCTCTCGAACGAACGCCCTTGCTGACGGCCGCACGAACAAGATCGGAGTTATCCAGCATACGTTCATGCTCTGACGCTTTTCGGTTCCGGTCAAGGTGTTTCCGGCACGAATCGAGCAGGTATGCGACCCACTCACCTTGACCGCAGTGCACCGGCACGTTTTACTCATGTGCATGTCACATGCACAGAACCTTCGCATTGTCTCCCCGGATCCGGAACGTGACAGGGATGCAATCATCGACCTGACCGGAAAGACCTTCGGCGACAGCTATTTCGACTGGGTCGAACGCTGTAAAAACGGCTACCTCGATAACAGCCCCTACGACTGGAAGGCGAGCAGAGTCGCGTTTGCCGGTGACCGCCTTGTCGGCCATTTCGGCGTATACGACATAACCCAGCGCGTTGGCAGGGGCACCCTGCGGGTTGCAGGAATAGGCGCCGTGGCCTGCGACGCAGAGTTTCGCAAACGGGGCATAGTCCGGGCAGTGGCGACGGAGTCTGTCGCTGGCCTGGCCGGAGCTGGATACGAGGTATCACTGCTCTACGGCATACGTAACTTCTATCACCGATTCGGCTACGTGACAGGCTGGCCTGACTATCGGTGGACCGTCGCGACGTGCGATCTTCCGGCAGAGAACACGCCGGACATAGGCCCGATTCAGGACTACGTCGCCCTCGCAGGCCTTGCCAACGCCTGGCACGATGGGGTGCCTGGAACCGCCGTGCGACCGACCTGGCGAGGAAATCCCCGGACGGGTCATACCGGGTACCAATGGGTAGACGCATCCGGCGACTGTGCAGGCTATATCGCGTACAAGAAATCAGACGACACTCTCATGGTTACCGACGCCGCCGGCGATCCCGAAACGGTCCTCGCGGTGTGCCGGGATCGGGCTGCTGCTCTGTGCGCTGCACGCGTTACGTTTCTCGCCTTTCCTCCGGCCTCACCCTACGTGAAGGTGCTGCAAAAGCGGCCGTATACACTCACGGCAATCGCCGAACCGGACGGCGGTCCAATGATCCGATCGGTCTCCCTCCTTTCGGGTCTCAGGTCACTCGCACCCGAGCTCGAAGCGCGGCTGGCAGCTGTCGGATATCCCGTTCCGCTTTCGCTGGAACTAGGCGACGGTCGGGAACTGGTCTGCATCGAGTACGATCCGGCACCGGCCGGGAGCGCTTCGATACGGGTTACGGTTGTAGATGACTCAGGCGTGTCTGCCGGGGCTCGCCGCCTCGAGGCTGGTGACAATGCTGCGCGCCTTCTATATGGAACCCACAGCGTTGACGAACTGGTAGATGAGGGGCTGGCTCACGCCACACCCGGGGCGCTGCAGGCTGCACGGCTGTTTTTCCCTGTGTGTAGTCCGTCGCTGACCGCCTTCGACACCATGTAGACCCGTCGCTTCGGTGGCGTATCAGGCGTCGAGCTCTTCGCGGATAACCCGTTCCTGGTCAAGCAGGTCCTCGAGCTCCTGCGTCCAGAATGCGCCGCTGCCCCAATCGCCGAAGGTGGCACGGAAGCGTGCGTCGTGAATCTGCCGGGCGCACCACGCCGTGTAATAGATCATGCGCATAAAGCGGAGCGGCTCCACCAGTCTGAGTTCCCGTGGGTCAAGCGTTTCAAACTGCTCGTATCCGGTACGCATGGCGCTGAGCTCGGCGTGCGAGTCGGAGACCCTCCCCGGAAGCAGCAACCACAGATCGTGAACGGCCGGACCCATCATCATATCGTCAAAGTCGATCAGCATAAGTCCTTCATTCGCACGGTCGAGAATGTTTCCCCGGTGAGAATCTCCGTGGACGCGCTGCAGTCTGATTCCCTCAAAAAGCGGTTCAATAAGATCAATCACCCGGTCGACACAATCGAAGTAATCGTCATCGCCGTCGAACACGACGAGGCCTGAGTCTTCCAGCTCGTCCACAAAGCTTCTGGTCGACTCACCCGGCGTGCAGACGATTCTGTGCATTGAATCGCGGCGTCTGGCAGCGACATGCATTCGCCCGATAAGGCTCCCGAGGCGTTCGTAGTCCTCTTCACGGTCGGCGTCAAACAGCCGTCCACTTCGTTTGGGAAAGAGGGTGAACCGGAAGCTGGTCTCCTGTTGGGCAGCCTCTGCCTCCGTTACGAGCGTGTGTATGGTTTCCCCGTCGTCGTCCGGAACCGGAAGAACGACCGGAACGTCGGCTTCAGAGCAGTCCGTGAGAAACATGTGTTCTTCGTGCAGGGCTTCGTCGCTCCAGCGATCCGGCCGGTAGAACTTCGCTATGTACTGTCGCCCGTCGTCGGCCACTACTCCATAGACGCGGTTCACGTAGCTCGGATACGGCGTCAGGGAACCGTCGAGCGCGAGCCCGTACACCGCTTCAACTGCCTCGAGCGCAAGTTGCGGAGAGAGCAGATCAAAGCTTCCGGGCTGTGGATTCTGTGGCATCATAGACGCGTACTATAACAGGCCGGACGGATAAGGTCTTTCTTGTCGATACCTGCGCGCTCGGGGTAAGGTCAGGAATATGGACATGACGCACTGGTGGCAGCGGGCAAATATATATCAGATATATCCACGAAGCTTCCTCGACACGAACGGAGATGGCATCGGTGACCTGAGGGGAATAATCCGAAAGCTTGACTATCTGAAGGACCTCGGCATTGATGCGATCTGGCTGTGTCCCGTGTACGATTCTCCCAACGACGACAACGGATACGACATTCGCGACTACTATCGTATACACGAAGAGTTTGGAACCATGAAAGACATGGACCGCCTGATAACTGAAATGAAAAAGCGGGATATGAAACTGGTCATGGACCTGGTGGTAAACCACTGCTCAGACGAACACGCGTGGTTCCAGAAAGCCCGGGCATCGCGGGACAATGCCTTTCATGACTATTTTATATGGCATCCCGGAAGAGGGCTCGACGAACCGTCACAGCCCGGGACTCCGATTCCGCCGGAACCGAACAACTGGGCAAGTCATTTCCGCGGGTCCGCCTGGGAGTGGAATGAACAGACCCGCGAGTACTATCTGCACCTGTTCTCCCGCAAACAACCGGATCTGAACTGGGAGAATCCCGCTCTCAGACATGAAATATATAAAATGATGCGATTCTGGCTGGACAAGGGCATAGGCGGGTTTCGCATGGACGTCATAAATTACGTTTCGAAGGACCCGTCTCTCCCGGATGTACCAGGCAAAGACGGTCAGCGCTACGTACACGACTCGCGATACTACGCAAATCGGCCCCGGACGCATGAACATCTGCAGGAAATGCACCAGGAGGTTCTCTCGGCGTATCCGGATTGCATGACCATAGGCGAAATGCACCAGACATCGGTGAACGAAGGGTTGAAATACGTGCAGCCGGAACGTCGTGAACTGTCGATGATCTTTCAGTTTGAACACCTCGCGATCGACAGCGGACCGCAGGGAAAGTACGACATGCCGGTTGCCTGGGACATTCCCGCACTGAAGGAAACGCTCTCGACCTGGCAGAACGGACTCAGCGGAGCGGGATGGAACAGCCTGTACACCGGAAACCACGATCAACCCCGCATGCTCTCGCGAATTGGCAGTACTGAGACGAATGAACTGCGCAAGCGGTCCGCAATGGCAATCGCCGCCGGGTTTCTCCTGATGCAGGGAACTCCGTTCGTGTACCAGGGCGAAGAAATCGGTATGACGAACGTGGCCTTTCCCGACATTGAATCGTATCGGGACATCGAGACACTGAACTTCTTTCGCGAGGCATCGGCTCAGGGCATGCCGGAGAAAACGGCCATGAAGATCGTCCATCTCCGAAGCAGGGACAACGCGCGCACGCCAATGCAGTGGTCTTCCGATACGCACGCAGGGTTCACCGATGGGCGTCCGTGGATACCGCTGAACCCGAATTACCCCGATATAAACGTACACTTGGACGCACGGGACCCCGATGGGGTGCACGCGTTTTACCGGGAACTGCTGCACATGCGCCGATCGCATCCCGTCTGGACAGAGGGAACCTTCGAAGACCTCGCGCCAGACCACCATTCGATCGTGTGTTACACCCGTCGCATGGTGGACGGAACAGTCGCCTGCGTGCTGGGAAACCTGTCGGCGAAAGAGGTTGCCTGGACCGTACCCGATGAACTGCGAACTGCGCTGAGGCAGGGCACACTGCTGCTGGCTTCGCCTGCTCTGGAAGACGCACGCGTCGTTCCGGAGAGCCTGCTACCCATGCAGACCATCGTCTGCATGCAGGCGGGGCAGGAGAACGGCGCATGATCCGGGTCAGCGCTGGAGACAGCGATGCTCCGCTTGACCTCGACGTAATCGCGGCACAACTCGAAGCGCTCGAAGAATCCATTATGTACCGGTTTATCGATCGTGCGCAGTTCTCCTGGAATGCCCGTGCCTACGAGACAGGATCCGAGAGCCTGGCAGGTGCACCCGAGGTTTCTCTCTTTGACGCGCGTATTCGCGCGCAGGAAGAGCTCGAAGCCCGATTCGGTCGCTATCTGGTACCCGAAGAGCGTCCGTTCACCGAGGGCCTTCCGCGTCCGGAGCGAACGGTCACCCCACCCCACCCGGCGCTCAAGGTCCACGACTGGAACGTGGTTCGCCAGACCGGGGCACTGCAGACCGCGTACCTCGAGATACTTCCGCGGCTGTGCGAACACAATGATGACGGGCAGTACGGGTCGAGTGTCGAACACGACGTATCCGTCCTGCAGGCGGTTTCGCGCCGGGTCCACTTCGGAGCGCTGTATGTTGCCGAAGCAAAGTTTCGCACCCAGCGGGACGCATATCGCACAGTCATCCAGAACGGGGACACCCGGGAAATCGAACGCATGCTGACACGACCCGAAGTTGAACAGGCAATCATTGCCCGGCTCAGCAGAAAAATGCAGGACCTGCAGGCCGAGGTCCACACGCGGGTTCGACGGGTCATGCCACCGGAAGTACTCGTTAATTTCTACCGCGATACGGTTATTCCCCGTACGAAGGCCGGGCAGGTCGCATATCTGCTGCAGAGACTCGATCACGAGGAACAATGAGCGACTCCTACGACGCACCTCGATACGGAAATACCGTAGTCCGCGTTCTTTCTCCGGACGACGTTGGAGATGCCTACGATCTGCTTGGCTCGCATCCGGATCTGAACCTCTTTATCCTCGGCGATATGGAAAACTACGGGACAGAAGAACCGTTTCAGGATGTCTGGGGTGAATACACCGACGGAATTCTGACCTCGGTTCTGCTGAGATACCATGACAGCTTTGTCGTATCGCAGCCCGGACCGATCAGCCCGGATTCGTTTCGACAGATTATCGCCGAGTACGTCGCGGCGCTTCCTGCAGGGCTTCTGCAGAGCGGCCTGCGGCGTATCGTGGTCAGCGGTTCAGAGCCTGTCGTTCGCTCCGTTGCCGGGTCCGCCGCCGACATCCCCCTGTCTGCTGCGGCAAGCCGTCAGGATCCCTCGTCGCGCACGAGAATACCGCTGGCCGGCAACCTGCGAACCATGCATTTCGCGCGTATAGACAGCACCGGACAGCTTCCCGGGTCCAGACCGGATACGACGGTACGATATGCGAGTACAGACGACGTCGA
>SKKC01000355.1 GCA_007121695.1 Spirochaetales bacterium
GACACGTGCGTCGGCGTATAGGGAAACGTATACCGTTCCGCCTGCGGTACCCACCGTGCGGCTTCCGACAGAAAGGTCCCGACGTTGCCGGTCACCAGGACCCGGCCAAGCTCGTCGGGTGACAGTGGGATCCTGTTCTGACGGACTATCGCCGTACCGCGAGCCGCCTGCTCGGCGAAAAAGGCTGTATGCTCGGCCGACGGCAGGTAGCGCTGTATGGCTTCAAGGTCCGGCACGAAGGGAACCCGGGAGGCGGTGCCGAGATACCGGACTTTTGTCTCGAGTATTCGGGTAATGGACTCATTGGTTGTTCGTCGAAACGCCGGGTCCGTTTCGTATCGATCGACGAGTGTCTGCCAGATAGGGCCTTCGGGGTCAGGTGTGCGGGAGAGCATGACCATGTCGTTTCCGGCGGCAATAGCCTCCACAACCATCTCGGCGAAACTCCATCCCTGAAGCTCCGCGTAGTTGATCGCGCCGAGCATGTACAGATCGTCGGTAATCGCGATTCCCGAAAACCCGAGTTCGTCGCGGAGTATGTCGCGCATGAAAAAAGAAGAGAATGACGCGGGCGTATCAGCACCGGTAATGTTCGGAAAGGCAATGTGAGCGCTGAGAATGGCTGGTATCCCTTCGTTCGCCATAATGCGGAAGGGCAGAAGATCGGTTTCACGAAGCTCGTCGATGGTCTCGTCCAGCCGGGGCAGCACAAGGTGGCTGTCACCGACCGCATTGCCGTGTCCGGGAAAGTGCTTTGCGGTCGGAATTACGCCAGCCGCATCCGAACCGCGGGCAAACGCCATGCCGAGGACTGCGGTCTGCACCGGATCATCGCTGAAGGCGCGCGATCCGATAACTGCCGCGTCTATGTTTCGATAGACGTCGACCGTCGGAGCAAAGTTCATGTTCATGCCCAGAAGGCGAAGTTCCTCCGAAATGCGCCGTGCGGACTCAAAACTGTCGGCCGGTGAGCCTCCGGCTCCAAGCGCCATGTTTCCGGGGGTCTGACTCGTACGATCGCGCACATGGCGAACCCATCCGCCTTCCTGATCTGTCGCCGTGAACAAAGGGATACGAGGTCCGAGTTCCAGCGAAATTTCCTGCATGCGGCCGAGCGAGCGCGCGAGGTCGAAGGCGTTGTTCGTGTTCCACCCGAACACCTTCACCCCGCCCATGCCCCTCGTTTCGAGCCATGCCAGCAGCGGTGGACTCGGTGCCACGCCATCCCACCCGACGAGAAAGAGTTGCGCGAGGCGCTCTTCGGTGGTCATATCGTCGAACAGCGCCCGCGCCTGGGCCGCAGGCGACAACGCACTGTCAGAAAACAGAAATGCCCGGCCCGTATCGCCACGAGCTGGCAGACTGCTGCAGAGCAACAGGACGAGACATGCGCCATGGACGAGTCTACGCATCGGCCGTGTACCTGTCGTACAGATCCCGGACGGCAATGGCACCGTCGGCTGCTCCCACGACAAACTGGGGCACGGGATTCGATCTCGCGGAGCCGATCGCGTATATCCGCTCGATCGACGTTCTCATACGGGCATCGGTTATCAGTCGTCCGTCGGTGTCGGATTCGCACGTATCTGCGATACCCGCAGAGATTCCCTGCCGGCCGACGAACACGAAGGCCGCCGCTGCCGCAATAGTATGTTCTTCGCTCCCGGAGCGAATATGAACACTCTCCATGGTCTGAAACCCCATGGAGTTCTCGACGCCGGAAAAGCTCCTGACTTCGGTATTGAAGTGCAGGCGAATGTTCTGCCTGCTTTGTACTTCCTCGCGCAGCGCAGGCATGGCTGTCAGATCGCGCGAGCGACACAGCACGTGTACCGTCTGGCATATATCCGACAGAAACAGTGCTTCGTCGCAGGCGCTGTCACCCCCACCGATAACGCAGACGTCCCGGCCGCGGAACAACGGGCCGTCGCATGTGGCACAATAACTTACCCCCCGACCACGCAGCGCTTCCTCACCGGGAATACCGGCGGTCCGACGGGCGTCTCCGACAGCGACAATGCAGGCATCTGCATGAAGGGTCTCCTGCTCGCATACGATGCGAACCCGTGTGTCCGGTTCGCCGGGGTCCGAATGAACATGCGTGACCCGGTCACTCATGAAAACGACACCCATATCGCGTACCTGCGTTTCGAGTCGTTCGGCAACCTCCGACGCTGGTGCGTCAACCGGCAGTCCGGGTACGAAACGCGCGTGCCTGGTGTCGAGGCATCGACCGCCAGGAGCGAGTTCTTCGATTATCGTCGCGTCGAATCCATACAGGCGCGCGTACAAAGCTGCTGAAAGACCGGCAAACCCTCCGCCGGCGATAACCACGTGCATGTCATGGATTCTGCAGATGAGACCGTACAAGAGTCAACATCCATCGTGAAGTCAAGTAACAGGTTCTGTGGCCGATAATCGTAACGAGATAGGGAGAGAACCGTCGAATGAACGTGAAAACAGTGGCAATTGAAGTGTGTGACGTGATCCGGGCCCAGATCATGACCCTCGAAACAATAGCTGCCGAGCATAGCAGGCTTCAGGAAGCCGTGCTCAATCGGGACTGGGAAAGCCTCGAGGAGCAGATCAGACACCTGCAGCAGCGGGCAGTCGAAGCGGCGACGCTCGAGGATCAGCGAAAAAGTTCCTACAGTCGACTGCGGCAGATGCTCGGGCTCGGTCCCGAGGAGAGTTTTTTTGAGCTTCTGTGTCGTCTCGAGGACGAGGAACGTACCGAACTCGCATCTCTGTACCGTGGACTGAAAATCGCGGTGATGCGCGTCGCAAGCGCGAACGGCGGGCTCGAAGCCTATGTTCAATCATCGACCGAAACCATAGACGCGGTCCTGAAAGAGCTGTTCCCCGAACGCAAGGGAACGATTTACGGGCGCAGCGGGCGGGTGCAGCGCCACGACGACCGCGCGTTCGTCGTGAACCAGAGTCTGTAGGCGGGAGGCTGTATGCAGTCCACTTTTTCGGGCATAGAGATCGGAAAACGGGGTCTTCTGGCGCACAATCGGGCGCTGACGACGACCGGTCATAACCTCACGAACGCGAATACCGAAGGGTACAGTCGCCAGCGCGTCGTCATGGAGAGCTTTCATCCCCTTTCGAGACCCGGACTCACGCGGGCGGAACGCCCGGGACAGCTGGGCCAGGGCGTGGAAGTCGCGCGAATCGAACGTGTCCGGGACCTGATTCTCGAAGGACGAATCGTTTCGCAGGCGGGTGGCGAGACCTATTGGGCCGCGCGCGATAATTACATGCTGCAGATAGAGCAGGTGTACAATGAACCTACCGACTCGTCCATGAGAACCCTTCTGGACCGTTTCTGGGACGGCTGGCAGGAGTTGTCGATGCACCCGGACCAGATCGCGCCTCGCGAGGCTGTGCTCGAACGCGGACGGGCTCTTCTCGACGGTGTAGCGAGCCGGTTTCAGCAGCTCGATCGCATTGGCAGCATGCTCGAAGACGAGGTCGTGACCGGTGTTAACCGCATTAACAATCTTACGGCAGACATAGCCGCGCTGAACCGGGAAATTAACAGGGTCGAGGCGGCAGGCGATAATCCGAACGACCTGTACGACAGGCGCGACCTGCTTGTTGAACGGCTCGGTGGAATTATCGACATAGCGGTCGACAGACGTGACCCAACCGAGTTCCGGATCACCACCGCAGGGTACCACCTCGTACAGGGCGACATAGCCATTCGCATGGCAACCGAAGCGGATCGCAACAACCAGGGCTATTCACGAGTCGTATGGGAACACTCGGGTGAAGAGATAGGCTTCCGCAGCGGAAGTCTTGCGGCACACATCGAGTTGCGCGACGTGGATATCCGGAACGAGATACAGAACCTCGATACCTTCGCCATGAACTTCGCGGACGCGGTCAACGAGATACACCGGAACGCGTTTGGACTCAACGGGCGGACCGGGCAGGATTTCTTCGTGGAACGCCCGATTATCGACAATACGCTCGGGAACTTCGACAGAAACGAAGACGGAGCGGCCGACTCTACCTATCTGTTCCGCATCCACGGAGCGAACAGGCTGAACCCGGACGATCAGGTGGGTCTGTCGGGAACGATTACCCTCTCGGGGCCTGCCGGCCCGGTGCAGGTTACGTATGGTCCGGCCGACACGGTACAGGACGTCGTTCGTCGTATAAACAACAGTGGTGCAGAAGTCGTCGCCAGGCTCGACAGGGACCAGCGTCTTTCGCTGAAGGCAACGACTGCGGCCGATAGTGATAATCCGGACTTCGTGATACGACAGGTCGAAGATTCAGGGCAGTTCCTTGTCGGTTACTCGGGTCTGCTTCTGTCGAGCGGTCCCGACGGTGCCTTCAGCTGGGACGAACCCAACTCGGTCGTGCAGCTTCGTGAAGACGGCGGTTTCGCCGTTGCTCCGAGGGCGAACCCGTCGGCGTGGCTTGCGATTAATCCGGCGCTTGCACAGGAACCCGCGAGCATCGCATCCAGCATCTCGCGGGGTGGACGCGACGGTGAAGCCGGCGACGGCGGGGCAGCGGAGCAGGTTGCCCTTCTGAGACACGAGGCTCTGATGCTCGGAGGAATCGCGACCTTCGAAGACTACTTTGCCGATTCGGTCGCAAGCGTCGGTCTGCGCGGAGAGCAGGCGCGCGAGGCACTCCGGACGCACGAGCTGATCATGAAGGATCTGCGTGATCACCGGGAAGCGATATCCGGTGTAAACCTCGACGAAGAACTGTCGCAGATGATCATGTTTCAGCACGGATACAGCGCGGCAGCACGCTTTATTAACGAAGTAAACACCATGCTCGATACGATCATTAATCGCATGGGTGTGTGAGGATAAGTAAATGAACAGAATCAGCACGAGCATGCCGAACGACAACACGCAGTTTCACATGCGGCGGCAGGAAAGCGATCGGCGCACCCTCATGAATCAGATTTCAAGCCAGCAGCGTATACAGGCTCCTCGTGACGCACCGCTGTCGGCCGCACACGCCACGCGTTTCGACAGCGTATCGACACGGCTGCAGCGCTACAGTCGCAACATAGAGTACGCGCAGGACAACGCGCGCGTGACCGAGGGACACATGCGCTCGGCAGTCGACATAATGCAGCGGATTCGCGAACTCGCGGTGCAGGGTGCTCATGGTACCTTTACACCCGACGATACCCGACAGATGGCAGTTGAGGTCGACGAGTTGCTCGAAGAGCTCGTTGAGATCGCAAACTCCCGCAACGGGACCGGCGCTTCGATCTTCGCCGGTGCGCGGAGCCGGTCGACTGCGTTCCAGGTGCTGCGGGGGAACGTCGACGGTGCGGATGGACTCCGTATTACGGAGGTTCTGTACAACGGCGACATAACGGCAAATCGCGCCGAAATAGGCGATGGCGCATTCATTGACCTGAACATTCCGGGGAACGACGTGTTCTGGGCCGAAAACCAGACGGTCTCGAGCAACGTCGACGTGACCGGTTTTGTCGCGACCGAGGACTCGGTGATGCACATCGACGGTGTCGAAGTGCGAATCAACGAGGGAGACTCGGTTTTCGCGGTCATGGACCGCATTAACGCAAGCGGTGCCGCCGTGCGTGCCCGACTCGATCCGGTGAACGACGGTCTGGTACTCGAGACGACGACCCCGCACCAGATGTGGTTACAGGACTCGGAAGGCACTGTACTCGAGGATCTCGGAGTTATCGCCCCTGGTGGCGGTCGCCCACCGGAGAACATCGCGACGGGCGCGTCGGTGTTCGGCGGAAGCCTCTTCGACATGATCATTAACCTCCGGGACGATCTGCTCGAAGGGCGACAGGTCGATGTAGGTGGACGGTCGCTTGCAGGAATAGACGTGGGGCTGAACAACATGCTCGGCAGGCTCGCACGGCTCGGCGCGCAGGACAGCCGCCTGTCGGTGACCTACGACCGAATCACCCGGGTCCACGGCGAGATACGGAATCAGCTTTCCCGGGAGGTCGATATCGACATGGCGCAGGCAATTACCGATCTGCGAATGATGGAGCACTCCTACCAGGCGGCGCTTGGCGCGGCCGGTCGGCTCCTGCCGCAAACATTGCTGGATTTCCTGAGGTAGGGCGTAATACGACATGAAAATTAACA
>SKKC01000377.1 GCA_007121695.1 Spirochaetales bacterium
CAGCGGGCTGTATCGCAAGTGCAACACCACGACCACCACAGATTCCTGATGCGTTGCTCGATGATGGCTGGGAGCTACTCGAACAAGAGCAAGAGGAGGTACTCAACCAGTCGGTGGCCGGCCAGGAGATCGTTGCAACCGCAACAACTGCAATTATGACGCTGTTGATGTAGTTCTGCAGATACGGAATGTGCTGCTGGACTACGAGTAGCTGCCGTATATTTGTGAAGAACTCACCGCCAAACCACAGATTTGGTGGCATGACGAACATGGTCGATCGTGGGTGCGACGCGATAATGAACATGTAGTAAAACGGAAAAAAGAATATGGCCGCAAAGAGAACAATTACGGCGTACATAAGCGTGGTCTTGAAGCCGCTCACTACTCTGGATAATTCGGTTTTCACAACCATCCTCCTGGTGCCGGCCAATACCGGCGCGCACGGGCCGCAGGCCCGTGCGCCAATGTATTGAATGCGATCAGTCGACGGTCGCTCGTATCTGGCGTAATGCCTGTTCGTAGCCTTCTTCCGGGGTCAGTTCTCCCTCGACAACTTCACCAACAATGGCGTTCCAGATGCTGACAATAATGTTGTCAAACTCCGACACGAACAGACTCGGCATGTTCAACGCCACGTCGGCAAAGATTTCGCGAACGGGCTCGTTGCCGAAGTACGGAACGGGCTCGCTCATTACCGGTGCGTCGTATGTCGTCGTAAGCGCCGGGAACGCGTCGATTTCTGCGAAGGTGGTCAGCTGCGCGAACTCGGTTGTGGTCAGGAACTGAATGACTTCCCACGCTGCGGCACGGTTCGCCGCCGGTACGGTCGAAGGAATGCTCAGGTAGGTGCCCCCAAGCGACGACATTGCGCGGCCGGGAAGGTAGGTTACCCGCCAGTCGCCGACTTCAGGAGCAACCCAGGTGCGAAGCGCTCCACCCCACCACGCGCCGTTTGGCATTGCAACGACGGTACCGTTGGAGAACGACTCGATCCAGGGGCCGGACCATGCGCCAAGCTGCGCGTCGACTCCTGCTTCCCGTACGTCGCGGACGAGGTTCAGTGCGTTCATGAAACGGTCGCGGGGTTCAAGCAGTTCGCCGTCGTCTGAAAGCCAGCCACCCTTTCCACCGGACAGGGGGATTGCTGCGACGTCTGCGGCGTTCGGTACTGCAAAGCGTCCACCACCGGTGACTTTACGGGCTTCTTCGATGAACTCGTCCCAGTCGGCAAGCCCTTCGAAGTTCGCACCAGCTTCTGCGGCAAGGTCGGCCCGATAGAACAGAACGGCCGGCGCGATGTCCACAGGAATAGCAACCTGCGCTCCGTCCCGTGTCTGTCCCTGCGCGACTGCGAAATCTACGATGTCGCCAATGACGTTCGAAGCGTTATATGGTGCCTGATTCAGATCGATGAGAGCATCGCCCTGTTCGACAAATCGTGCAATAAACTCGACTTCCAGCGCTTCAATGTCGTTGGTGCGTTCGCGTGCAGCGATCGCAGTGGTCAGACGGTTGTGATGATCGTCGAACCCACCGGACTGGAAGGTAATATTTATGTTCGGAAACTGAGAGCGAAACTCATCAGAATTAAAAATGACCTGATACGCTGCTTCGAGGTCGCCAAAGGCGCCGAAGGTCAGGTTGTAGGTCCGGTTCGGGTCGAATGCGGGAACGTCTGCTGCCTCCGCGCCTCCGCCGGCAAACGCTGCCGGAGCGAGCATTGCGACCAGTGCGATTGTAACGATGATTTTGCGAATCATGTGATTCTCCTTATTGCGTGTGTAGTTCGGGGTGCCGTCGCCCCATAGCGGATGCCGGCGCTGTGCTCTGATACACTATTTTGATCCCTCCTGTTAGTTGGTTTCTGCATCCAACTATATAATTGGGCCACTTCCGGTATTTGTCAACGACGAATTCGGTGCGAACCAACGATTTTTTCGTTCGCAACGCAGGTACAGGACGTATCCGGTTATCGCTGGCGATCAGTTGAGCAGAACCGTCCACATTTATTTGTACGAACAATTATTTCCGGAGTATCATAGTCGAATGCGTCCCCAACAGCCCGCCATACAGCCGAAATTGAACCGTGAACTGAAACGTATTGAAGCTTTTTGTCCCGGGTACACGCTCCGCCGCGCGCAGAAGACGGTCAGCAGATGGTTCGAGGCGGCATTCCGCGACGCGGACATTACTTCGTCGCAGTATGCAATTCTCCTGACCCTCGCGGTCAAGCAGCCGCTTTCCACAGGCACCCTGTCTCAACAGCTCAGTTCCGAAGTAAGTACGGTGACTCGGAACATGCAAACGCTCGACCGCCTCGGGCTCGTACGAACTGAACCCGGTTCAGACAAACGTTTCAGGCACTATCACCTGACCGATGCGGGAGTGCAGGCACTCGACGAAAATCTTCCCCGCTGGAAAGCCGCGCAGAAACGCACAATGGATCGGGTCGGCCGGGTCAGATGGATGGCGCTGCTCGGCGGGTTAAAGAGCCTCTACGAAGAGTAAGCCTGCCAGATTGCGTCAGCCGACAAGCACCATGATCCCCGCGACAAGCAGTAAACCCAGAATTACGATCCGAAGGATCTGTCGTGGTACCCGATCCGCGTAACGGGCACCTATCCACGCCCCTGCGAGCACACCCGGGGTCAAGGCTGCAACCAGCGCCCAGTCGACATTGCCTTCCTGCAGATGCGCGATTGCAGCGATAAAGAGTGACACCGCGGCGACTACGCTCGTAGTCCCCACCGCATTCGGGCTCGGAAGCTTCAAAAGCATAATAAAGACAATGACAATAATTGACCCTGAGATACTCGTAGAGCCCATGAGAATACCAAGGATCAGACCGATGACCGGACTCAGTACAAGCTGCCACCGATCCACCTTGAGCTCACGCGGCTGCGCCCGCACGATTACGTAGCGGTAGAACAGAAGTCCAACCGACAGGACAATTACTATGCCAATGATCGTCTCAAGCGGCACCAGCGCGTTCAGGTCGTTCGCGAAACGGGCGCCGAGATACGAGGCGGGAATGGCGGTTACCGAGAAGAGCAGCGCCACCGGCACAACCACGTTCCCGGAGCGGTAGTGCTGCACCGTTCCCGAAAGCATCATCAGAAACCCCGCGACAGCCATACTGCCGACAGCGATAACCGGGGGCACCTGAAAAAGGACTATGAGGCCGGGTATTCCGAGCAGGCCCTTACCAATCGCCGTAAAGCCGACCATGAGCCCGACGAAGAACCCCCAGAGCGCGAGACCAGTAATTACAAGCATAGTGCCGACATTGTAGCGATACTGCGCCCACGCGGGAATGGCAGCTTACAGGTAGCGTTTCCGTTCTTCGTCGCCGATTCGGGCGTACAGCTCGATATAGGGTCGCGCCGGACTCACTCCGAGTTTCGGAGAGAGGACCTCTTCGATCTGGAACAGGCCGACAGATGCGGTCATGAGGATCTCTATTGCTATGGGCTTCTGTTCTCCCGGGCCAATGAGCACACGCTCGACCGCAGCCGAACTGTACTTGTGAATATCGCCGAGCCGCGCTTCGGTGTTGATCAGCAGCGGAATGCGCGCACGACCCTTCTCCATATCACACCCGTCGGCGGCGAGAATAAGCCCCGCCTCGAGCGAATGTATGCGAATCATGGCCATGTGCCCGACGATGCACTCGCAGATCAGCGATCGCAGGATCACCTGCTTCGCCAGGTCATCCGGACAGTACTGCTGCAAAAAGCGCTCGATTATCGGCTTGCCGAGCAGGACCGAGTGACGCTCGTGATCCTGCCGCGTCATGCTCATGCCGATATCGTGCAGGAGCGCGGCGGTAAACACCGCGAAGACGCTGTCCTCGAAGGTACCGATTCCTTCCGCCTCGAGGCTCATGGGAATACCCGCCTCGCGCAGCAGATTGGCGAACTTCAGGGCGTTCTTTGCCACCATGCGCATGTGCACGGGGCCGTGGTCATTGTACCCGAGACGTTTGATGCTCACGACGTTCGAGTACTCCTGCAGCGCCCGAATCTCGCCGTCGTCGAACATGCTCTGTGCGATCTCCGACAGCGAAGCCGGCAAGAGCTCCAGAAGTCTCCGGTCGAGCGCCGCCTCTTTGGGCGACCTGGTAGTGGACATACCAGTGAGTGTAGCCGCGGGGCGGCGGGTCTGAGAAGCGTACCTATACTAGTCTGTCTTAAACTGAATCAGAAACGATGCAATGCTATTGCCTTCAATCTCCAGAGACACCGTGTGCGTCGATTCTTCCAGAATATTGCCCGCTATGGGCGTCTCGTCGAGACGACACGGAACGCAGCTGACTACTGATCGCGCAAATGTGCAGGTGGCGGTTCTCGGCTGCCCGGCCGCGTTGAACAGGCGAAGCACACATGCCTGATCCGTTTGATCGGCAGTGGGTTTGAGCGTGCTGTAGCAGATGTCGGGACCACGTATCTGCAGCTCGCTTCGTTCGTTCAGACCATCGTACCGTGTTCCGGTGTACACAACCGGATCTGTGCTCAAGGACTGCCACGCCCGGAACAGGTCGGCAGTGTCCTTCTCGTCGTTTCCGCTACCGTCGCTGAACACTATCTCGAACTCATACCGGTGTCTGCCGTACGCCAGGCCGTCATGCTCGCCATTGGTGAACGGAGTGCGCCGGAACGATCGCAGGAGCGTGCATCGTACCGTACCGGTTTCATCATCCATGACAGCTACTTCGTGCACTCCCGATCGGGCGAGAAGCGCGAACGAAGAGTCCGGGCCACTCCGCTCTATTATACCGCTGAAGTTCTTTTCCTGTGGTTCAAGTTCTTTCCAGGTCTCGCTGCCGTCGACGACGTACCTGCCGGCCGGTCGTTCTACAAACCCGAATGTCTGAAACGCCCGATACGGTCCCCGATGCCCGGTGGGAATATTCCACCGGATACAATGATCCGCCGCCCGGTTATCGATCTCCAGGGATATGCCAACGCCATTCTGTTCCCTGTTCAGACTGATGAACCACCGAACCGGTACAACGACCTGCTCCTGGTCGGGCACTATCGACCCGAACTGTTCGTTCAGCGTACCCGTCCAGTTCAGTTGTCTGGGAACAGTCAGTGAAGAGTCAACCGAGAAAACGACCCGGTCAGGAGCGTTGCACACGACCGAAACGGCGCCACCCTGGCTATATCGGACCTGAGCGCCGACCGGTGACGCATGAAACCATCCATCTCCAATTTCCGGATCGCTTGAAAGACACAGGACGTTCCGGTACACCCTGTTTCTGAGCTTGTCGTGAAGTATCAGAGCACCCGAACTGTCGAACTCGACCCGGGTCGTTTCGTTCTCTGCGGTCGTTCCGGCTATAAGCAACCCCGACAGATACCGGACCGGGCGATCCGACCGCTCTATCCTGACTGACGTCCACCCCATCGCGCGGAGCCTGACCGAGCACGTGACTGTCATGACTGTCCGTTGCTCCTCTGCGCGATCGTATGTGCGAACCCGCTGGTTCAGCTGCACATCGACAAGGCGGTACGGGATAATGTTGTCTGCCTCGTCACGAAGCAGAAATGCAGGTTTTTCCTGGTAGCCAAATGGCTCTGAAAAGGTGCCCAGCGAGTGAGCGGGGACTTCGATAGTCCAGTTCCGGGTCAGAACCCGTTCGTAGGGCAATGGATTCCAGACACGCAGAACATAAAGGCCTGGATCGTCGACGTTCGTATCCGCCGTGAATGCAGACAGGTACCGGTTATGTGCCGAACGCGTATCCTGACGAATGTGGTGACGACGCACAATGTCGATGAGGTCTTCTACCTGGTGGAACCGGTACATCATGTCCTGATGCACCCGATCAATCGAGCAGCCACAGATGGAGTCATGTGGATGATTCTGCAGGGTATACTTCCAGGCGAGGTCGAGATACGGAATCGTCGTCTTCTGATCCGCGTGTGATTGCAGGGCGCATATCGGTTCAATGACACGTTCAAGCGCCGTCTGATTCTCGTCGTTTTTCTGCTTCAGCTCGTGACGCGATGACAAGGTGTTCGTAATGAGGTGCAGGAATCCCCCTGCATCCCGTGCAGGCTCTATCAGTTCACCGCTGATAGTCTGCAGCGATGC
>SKKC01000105.1 GCA_007121695.1 Spirochaetales bacterium
GACCAGGTGACAGACCCGTATAATCTGGGCGCGATTCTGCGGACAGCGAACCGATTCGGTGTTGACGCAGTGCTGTATCCGAAGCGGGGAAGCGCATCAGAAACCGACATAGTCCGGCGTAGCAGCGCAGGTACAAGCGAACATCAACCGCACGGGCATGTTGTGAATCTTGCCAGGAGCCTTCGTGTCCTCCGCGAGTATGGATACTGGATATACGCCGCCGAGGCCTCAGGTGGAGCTGTGTGGACGTCTCCCGTATCTTTTCCGGTGGTACTGGTGTTCGGTAGCGAGGGGAGCGGGATCCGGCCCAATGTTCGTTCGGTCTGTGACGCTTCGCTCGCTATACCGGGCGGAGGATTTTCGGACAGCTTGAACGTGTCAGTTGCAGCGGGCATCTTTGCCTACGAAATGAGGCGGCGCCAGATCGCTGACAGTGTTGACGGAAACTGAAAGCCATCCCTTGGAGCACTACTCACCGAAAACTCTTGATCCGATGTCTCCGCGAAACCAGGCACCCTCAAACTCGACAGCATCGGCGATCTGATACGCCGCCGCACGAGCTTCGACGAGGTTGCGTCCGCGGGCAACACAGGTCAGGCAGCGACCGCCGCTGGTTAGTAGTTTTTCGTCCGGTGACAACGTCGTGCCACCTTGAAACAGTAGTGCGTCGAGATTCTTCGGGGTAACCGGATGTGCATTCGTCGCCCCGGTCACACGGATTTCATGTCCCGTTTCATGCGAAAACGGATACCCCGCCGAGGCGATCACAACTCCGACAGAGACCAGATTGTCGGTTTCGAGAAATGCCTGATCGATTCGTCCGTGTATCATGGCGTCGCACATATCGAGCAGGTCAGTGTTGAGAAGCGGGAGCAATACCTGTGTCTCAGGGTCACCAAACCGAACGTTGTATTCGAGGACCTTCGGGCCCTGTTCCGTCATCATGACGCCTATGTACAGAACACCCGTGTACCGAAGCCCTTCCGCTTCGAGTCCCTGTATCGTCGGAATAATGACCGTCTCTTCTATCGTTTCAAGCATGGCATCCGGGAGCCATGGAACCGGGCAGATAGCCCCCATGCCACCGGTATTCGGTCCGGTTGAGCGTTCTCCTGCTTTCTTGTAATCCGCACACGCGGGAAGTACGCGGTAGCCCTGCCTGTCGAGAAGAACAAAGATTGATACTTCGTATCCGGACAGGTAATCTTCGATAACCAGCGAGCCGTTTGCCAGGGCCTTGAGGCCGAACTCGCGGGCTTCTTCGGTTGAGCGGGCCTCAAGCACTCCCTTTCCCGAAGCCAGGCCATCCATTTTTAACACGAAGGGTACCTGCCGTTTTGATAATTCCTGCTCGAGTTCGTGTTCGTTCCAGACCATCCGGGCTTGCGCCGTGGGAACCCCGTGTGCATTCATGAACTGCTTGGAGAATGTCTTGCTGCTTTCAAGGCGTGCTGCGTCCCGACCGGGTCCGATAACCGGCACACCGGCATCGAGCAAGGCATCCGTGACGCCGGCAGCGAGCGGTGCTTCGGGGCCGACAAACACGAGTTCTATCCGGTATTTCCTGCATGCCGCTACGACAGATTCAGGATTCAGAATGTCCACGTGAGGAAGATTGGTGCCGAGCTGATCCGTCCCGGGGTTTCCGGGCGCAATATACAGTCCGCTTAACCGGTTACTCCGCGACATTTTCCATGCGAGGGCGTGTTCGCGTCCTCCTGAGCCAATAAGTAGAACCTTCACGAGTGTCTAATCCTCCAATCTGGCATAGTCCGGTATCACTGATCGCAGGCGATCGATATTCAGACGAGCTCCAGGCCACGCCCCATTGTCTACATAGTCGCCGACCTGCTCAACCACCTCCGGATACAGCGAATGCTCCAGCGAGTGTATGCGCTTTTCAAAGTCCTCGAGAGTTGGGGTTTCAGCACTCGCAAACGATGCCTGTACCAGTATCGGTCCGGTATCAACACCGGCATCTACGAGGTGAATGGTAATTCCAGCACGGGTAGTTCCGGCTTCGAAGCTACGATCGATAGCATGCATGCCCGGGAAATCAGGCAGCAGGGACGGGTGTATATTCAGTATTCGTGATTCGTAAGACTGGACCAGATCAGCGCTGAGGATCCGCATATAGCCGGCAAGCACCAGCAGGTCGACCCTGTACCCTGCGAGGATGTTTGTAATATCCGCTTCGGCCTGATCCCTCCCGTTTCCGTAGGAAATCCTGTGTCCCGGAATTCCCGCGGCTGCGGCTGCGGCGTGCACGCCTGAGGTTGTCCTGTCGCTGAGCGTACAGACGATGCGCCCTGTCGGGTTCCTGCGTATATCGTCTTCAAGAAGCCGTCTGGCATTCGTCGCCGTGCCGCTGGCGAAAAGAGCGATGCGCGCCATATCAGCTCTGCTGCGTATCGGCAAGCATTCCGAGGTGCAGCAGTTCCAGGCTACCGGCAAAGCCTTCGGCGTATGCTCCGAACTCCGCAGCGGCAGGCCCATCGACTACCAACGCAATGCCTACACCCATATTAAACACGGCTTTCATTTCAGCGGCAGAAATGGCGCCATGCCGCTCGATCTCCCGAAAGATATCGGGTGACGACCAGTCCCAGTTCAGCTGAGCCTGAAGATGGTCGGGAAGAACGCGTACCAGGTTCCCCTCGAGACCACCACCGGTGACGTGGGCAGCACCGAGCAACGCAGGATGCTTCGCCAGATGCATGAGCTCAGGTACGTAAATACGGGTTGGTTCCAGGAGTCGTTCGAACAGTGTGTCCGCATTCTCAGCCGATGCGATGGCTTTCCGCGCAAGGCTGAGCCCGTTTGAGTGCACACCCGACGAAGCGATCCCGAGGATCAGGTCGCCCGGTTTCATTTCGTTCTTTTTCGGAAGCATCCGCGCACGAGATACGACTCCGGTGCAGAAGCCGGCCAGGTCGAAGGCGTGCGGCTTGTACACGTCGGGCATTTCGGCGGTTTCCCCACCCGCGAGAGTACAGTTTGCCTGTTCGCACCCTGCGACTATCCCCGACATGATCTCTTCAAGCGGGGCGGAGGCAATCCGCCCACAGGCTATATAGTCGAGAAACTGAAGGGGCTGCGCCCCGCACACTGCGAGGTCGTTGACACACATGGCAACGAGGTCTATGCCCAGCGTGTTATACCGTTTCAGGCGTTCGGCGACAAGCAGTTTCGTCCCGACACCATCGGTTGTCGATAGTAGCAGAGGGTCAGGGATGTCTTTCAGATCCAGTTCCATCGCTCCAGCGAAGCCGCCGATGCCAGCAGAGACCGCAGGCGATCGTATTGACCCGATATACCGTGCAAACCTGTCGCCTGCTTCGATATCTACTCCCGCCGACGTATAGTTCATGTCTGAGGCTCCATGGGAAAGTCTTTGTCTCGAGGTTGTCGCCGTCGTTCTTCTTCGGTAAGCGGGACGGCGAGCGGGTATGATCCGCTAAAACACGCGTAGCAGAACTCATCTGCTTTTGACAATACGGTTTTCAGGTGGGCAAGATCGAGAAAGCGTACGCTGTCTGCGCCAATGTATTCGGCGATCTCTTCAGGGGATTTCTTGTTGGATATCAACTCGTCGCGTGTCGGAATATCTATGCCGAAGAAGCAAGGCCATCTGAGCTCGGGGGCACACAGGCGCAGATGCACCTCGCGTGCTCCTGCACGCTTCAAGAGTTTTACCAGACTTCGGGCGGTCGTTCCCCGAACGAGCGAGTCGTCAATGAGCATCACCGACTTTCCGGCAATAACGTCGGTGACCGGGTGCAGCTTCATCCGGACTGCGAGTTCGCGTTCTGCAGTCGTCGGCATAATGAACGAGCGACCGGCGTAATGATTTCTCGTCAACCCGAAGTCGAAGGGAATGCCCGACGCCTCAGCGTAGCCTATTGCCGCTGTGGTACCGCTATCTGGAACCGGAACAACAATGTCTCCGGTAAGGCCTGCCTCCCGATCGAGCCCGGCTAGCGCCCGTCCCATATCCTTGCGTGCCGTATACACACCAGTTCCAAAAACGCGAGAGTCCGGACGCGCGAAATAGATGAGTTCAAAAACACACTGGGCTTTGCGTCGACCTTTTGTCGGTATACGGCGGTGTTGTTCGCCGTCCTGACCGAGCACCAGGATATCGCCTGGTTCCAGCTCGCGCTGGTCGGTGCATCCGAGAACGTCCAGTGCACAGGATTCGCTGGCGAGCACGGTCATGCCGTCATGATAACCGACAAACAGTGGTCGAAAGCCGTTCGGATCGCGCACGGCAAACAGCCGCTCGTCGTGCATCAGAACCATTGTGTACGCGCCTTCGAGTGCTTCAAGAACGTCCTCGAGCGCAGTGTCGAAGGAATCACGACGAGAACGTGACAGCATGTGCAGTATGAGCTCGGTATCCGAACTGGTCTGAAAAATCGCCCCTTCTTCGACCAGGCGGTGGCGCAGCTGAAGCGCATTGGAAATGTTTCCGTTGTGAGCGATGGCAATCTCGCCTTTATTGCATTGCACAACCAGTGGCTGGGCGTTTTCGAGTTTGTTCCCTCCGTGGGTGGAGTAGCGGACATGACCGATACCGACACGACTCTCGCGATGACCGGTCAGATAGCGCGACAGAACCGAAGACACCATCCCGAGGTCCTTGTAGGCGATGGTGCGTCCGTCTTTTCGGTACGCGATCCCAGCGCTCTCCTGGCCACGATGTTGCAGTGAAAACAGAGGAAAGAAGAGATGCTGCGGAATATTCGCGGGCGCAGGTGAGTAGATACCCGCAATCCCGCAAAAATGTTTCAGAGTGTCTGAGGAACCGCCCACGATAGGTGGCTTATAACACCATGGACCCGAAGGGTCAAGCTTCGAGGCCGAAAACGCGGAGGCTATTCTCGTATACCGCGGCGGCAACCTCTTCGAGAGGCTCTTCCCTGAGCTCCGCTATGAACTCGACCGTATCCCGAAGGTAGGCAGGTTTATTCCGTTTGCCCCGATGCGCGCTCGGTACCATAAAGGGACTCTCCGTTTCCACGAGCATGCGGTCGAGTGGCATATTGACTGCGGTTTCATGCAGATTGCGGGCATTCCGATAGGTTACGTTACCTGCGAACGATATATACAGGTCCAGTTCAAGCGCACGCTGGGCGTATTGCCAGTCTTCACTGTAGCAATGAAGAATTCCGCCTTTTGGCGGCAGTTTTTCCTGGAGAATTTCCAGTACATCGGTTCCCGCCTCACGATTGTGAATAACGACCGGGTAGCCGAGCCGCGAGGCGAGTTCGAGTTGGCGTATAAACAGCTCGATCTGGCTGTCCTTGTCGCCGAACTTACGATAGTAGTCCAGACCGATTTCACCAATTGCTACCACGCGAGGCAGGGATACGCCTTCTTCGATCTTCTGCTCCCAGTCGCGTCCGGGATTCGTCACCTCGGACGGTGAAACACCGACGCTGTGATACACATTTCCTGCGGTACTGAGATTATCGTAGATCTGGAAGAAGTCGTGCAGATTATTACAGATACTTAGAATTCCTGTGACGCCTTCCTGCTTGGCCTCTTTCACAATAATGAGCTGTTCGATCGGGTCTTCATGAATCAACCCGATGTGGGCATGAGTATCAAAAAAATTCATAGCTTTTTCC
The DNA here is from genome assembly GCA_007121695.1 of Spirochaetales bacterium. Lineage (GTDB taxonomy): Bacteria > Spirochaetota > Spirochaetia > DSM-27196 > SKKC01 > SKKC01. The sequence continues at coordinate 5,634 of SKKC01000105.1, forward strand.
GTCGCTTCGTGTGGTACAGCCTGCCCGACACGCCTGAAACAATACGCACTCTGCAGGCCTGATTTGAGTCACGCATACGTGACTGGACGTTCTTTTCAGTTCACAATACCTCTTTGCCTTCCAGTCGTCAACTGACAGGACTGTCGCCGGACAGCTTTGACATCGCTCGCAGCTGCGTGGTAGCGTTTTTGTACGGACTTCGGAACGAAATACAGATGAGCAGACGAGAACAGAGGCAGCCACGTATACAGAAACGAAGGTACGCATCCGAGCGTGACGGGAAGGGTCGCTTCACGGTAATGGTCATTCCTCATTCCGAGAAGCGAATTATAAACGTCAGAGTAACGGCGCTTGTATTTGTTGTGCTCGGGGTCATGGTCTTCGGCATTGCGAGTCTGTTTTTTTACGTCGCGACGGTCTACAGCGACCGAGGGCGAGAAGTTGCCGAACAAA
>SKKC01000113.1 GCA_007121695.1 Spirochaetales bacterium
CTTGTGAACTGGATACTGGGATTGATCGGCCTCCCTTCCAACACATCGTGGCTTGGAGAGCCGGCGACTGCTATCTGGACTATAGTGCTTCTCGTAATCTGGCAGTTCGGGTCTGCAATGCTGATCTTTCTTGCAGGACTAAAGCAGATACCGACCGAAATGTATGAAGCGGCAGATATAGACGGTGCACGTGCGTATCAACGTTTTACCCGGATTACACTTCCTATGCTTTCACCAATTATCCTGTTTAACCTGATTATGCAGATCATTTTCGGATTAACCGTATTTACACCAGCTCTTATCATTACAGGTGGCGGCCCGCTTGATACCACCAATTTCTACGCCTTGTACCTTTACCGTCGAGCATTTGAAACGTTTCAGATGGGGTATGGCTCGGCATTGGCAGTCGTTCTCCTGGCGGTCGTCGGGTTATGTACCGGAATCGTGTTCAAAACCTCGGCCCGTTGGGTCTTTTACGAAACGGAGTAAGTCATGAGCAGCACTATCGATACAATCCTCGTTCGTGAAGACGTGCAGAATCGTTTGCGGGCAAAACGCCGAAAAGACATTCGAAAGTCCGTTGTCTTTCACGGACTTGTCATTCTGTTTGGTTTTGTAATGTTGTATCCGTTTTTATGGCTTGTAGGTAGTTCATTTAAGCCTGCACACGAGATTTTTGTTAATGTAGGCGCGATTCTGCCGTCCGCACCGACGCTCGAGAACTTTATAAATGGATGGCGAGGTTTTGGTGGGATTACGTTCGCCACGTTCTATCAGAACAGCTTGATATATGCTGGTTTTGGAACACTTCTTACAGTCATGAGCGCAGCTGTCGTCGCATACGGGTTCGCGCGAATACAGTTTCCGCTGAGGGGATTCTGGTTCTCCTGTATGCTCATGACACTCATGATGCCTGTGCAGATACAGATAATTCCGCAATACATTTTTTTCAGTCAGCTCGGCATGGTAAACACATTCTGGCCCCTGTTGCTGCCCCGTTTTCTTGGTCAGGCCGGAGGTGCTTTTTTTATCTTTATGATTGTACAGTTTATACGAAGTATACCGGTTCAGCTCGACGAGGCCGCAGAGATAGATGGCGCAAACAGAGTCACGTTCTTTTTCAAGGTAATGCTTCCTCTCATAAAACCGGCATTGGTAACTGCAGGCATATTCAGTTTCCAGTGGACCTGGGGCGACTTTCTTACCCCGTTAATTTACCTGAACAGTCCGAGGCTATATACCGTGTCGGTTGCCATTAGAGCGTTTTCCGACCCGGCTGGGGTAACGGACTGGGGAGCAGTCTACGCTATGAGCTTTCTGTCGCTAGTACCAGTGCTTGTGATTTTCGGAATGTACCAGAAACAAATTGTTGAGGGAATAAGCACAACAGGCCTAAAGTAAGGGCTCCAGGGATCAGGAGCTGAAGTGTGACTGGAGACCGACTGGTTGGAGCGAGAACGCGGCTATTTCTAAAGTATCTGGGCTACTCAGTCGGTCCGCTTCTGGTCATGGCTTTAATGGGCGTTGGTTTTATTGCTTTGAACCAGCGGTATGCCCGACTGAATGCAGAAAGCCTGATTGGAAGAGGACTCGAGCAGCTTCATACGAGAATCGATTTCGTTCTTGGTGAACTTGAATCAGTAGCTGTCGGTTTGAGTACCGATCATCAGCTCATGAACGCTGCCAGGAACATACTCAGGGAACCACGGTTAACGTACGAGTCCTATCGACAGCTTCAACTTATCTCAACTGCACTCATGACGACTACTCACACCAGAGCGTATCTGCACTCCATCTACGTCTATGTTGATAATCCGAACGGTCGTATGATTTCGACTGAGCGGCAGTACAGTCCGCTTCGTCCTTTGCACGACTCGGGCTGGATAGATCCCTATTTTGAACGAGGAGGACCCGGTTCCACCGAGGCGTTCTCGCTTGTACGGGAGTTCGAAGGTGAACGCCTGCTGGGAACACCCGATCGCGTGCTGACATTGTATCGACCGACGTTTGCGTTGGGTTTTCTTCGATCGGACGGTGTTGTAGCGCTGAACGTGGATCTGGGTTTTCTGCACACGTTAGCTCGCGCGACACGGGCGTACGAAGGTCAATACGTTCTGGTGACGAATCCTGATGGAGACGTTGTCGTGTCTGTTGGTCCGCAGGATACCGATGGGGCAGTCCTCGACCCCGATGTACTCGTCGGGTTACAGTCCGGGATCGAAGGGCGTACCGCCGGATTCGTCGAAATACACGGCGAGACGTATCTCATATCGTACATGACATCGGAGGCCGGGCAATGGCAGTACATGTCCGCTATACCGCAATCCGTCGTGTACCGGATCCCGTACGAGCTGCGTACCATCTCTATCATTTTGTTCCTTGTCGCACTTGCTGCAGCGGCAGGCCTCACGGTAGTCCTCTCACGCAGGAGCTTTCTGCAAATGGGTCAGCTCGTCGACGTACTTGACGAAATCGAACGGCATGGTGGTGTGCTTCCGGAAGGTACGGACGAACAGCGTGACAAACTGTCTGAGCACCTTTCCTACAGCGTCATGAAGGATTTTGTGCACTCCCGTTTTGTACCAGTTAAGGCATCAGAACGACGATACCGCAGGCGGACGCTGGAACTGTTGGCCATGCAATCGCAGGTAAGCCCTCACTTTCTGTACAACACGCTGGAAATGCTCACGTGGAAGTCGTACGAGTTTACGGGTGGTCCGAACGAGTTTACGTCTATCGTCGAAGAGCTCGCGGAAATACTGGACTATGCCTTGTCGCAGGATGGAGAGTTCCGCACGCTCGCCGAAGAGGTACGAAATGCAAAGCGGTACCTTGAGCTTCAGGCACACCGGAAAGGACGGGAGTTCACCGTAGAGTGGGATATTGATCCGTCTCTCGAGGATGTCTGTGTGATCCCCATGCTCGTTCTGCCGCTGGTCGAAAACGCCATACAGCACGGTTTTTCGCGATCCGGAGCCGATGACCGGATTCGTATCGAAGCACTTGAAAGTGGCACGGACCGGTTTGAGCTCCGTGTGACGGATAATGGTGTCGGAATCGAACAGGAAAAACTTCGCGAGCTTATCGACGACCTTTCAAGCGAAAAAGCATTTCACGAGCATATAGGGTTATATAACACGAACAAACGCGTCGAACTCGCGTATGGAAGCGGCCCGTGGGGTCTGAACATTGAGAGTCTTCCCGGACGGTACACGACCGTCCGGATCGTTCTTCCCATTCTATTCTTCTGAAACCAGTGGCGGCGACGTATCCGCTATTCTGTCCCGGCAGATTCCCTTGCGGTACGTGCCTGGGGTCTGTCCAAAGTACTCCCGAAATCGTCGCGTAAATGCCTTCGGGTTTGTGTATCCGACCATCTCACCGATCTCGTATCCGGGTAACCCGGTTGACGCGAGGAGTTCGGCGGCTCGACTCATACGTAGTCGTCCAATGAACGTGGAATAGTTTTCGCCACTCTGTTCCTTGAAAAGCCGACCAAAATAGTGAGGGTTCATGCCGGCTTTCTTTGCGGCTTGCTCCAGCGTAGCTTCGGCAAGATGTTTTTCCGCGTAGTGACGGACAGAATCAACGATTTCTTCGGGCGAACTTCTTGCGATTATCGCGTCCGGACCGGTCGCTTCAAGTTCTTCTTTCAGTGCCTGGAATACCGTAAACAGTTCACTGTGACGGGTAGGTTTTACAAGATACTGGCGTACTCCAAGTCGTACTGCCTGCTGTGCGTAGTCAAAGTCACGATATGCACTGAGAAACACAATGACCATACGGTTTCCGTCACGACGAATCTGCTCGGCAAGCTCAATCCCGCTCATGTTCTTCATCCGAATGTCACAGAACAGCACGTCGGCCGTGCTGCCTTTTAAGAACCGCAGGACCTCGGCTCCGTCTGCACAGGTCGCGACAACCTCGAAACCTACCCGGTCCCAGGGAAAGTATTGCGTCAGTCCATTACGTATCGCTTCTTCGTCGTCTGCGATAATGAGTTTGTACACGTTCCTCCGTCCTCAAACGGGAGTATACCACACGTGTTATCCTGTTTGGCCGATAACCTTTTCACACCGATCGGCCAGACCGTGTTATAATCAGTGAAAATAGTCCAAAAAATACCATGCACACAATTCTACTCGTCGAAGATGAATCAGTCGTAGCCCTCTCGCAGAAAGCGGTGCTCGCCTCGCACGGATATGACGTGCGGGTCGTATACGATGGGGTTGCTGCTGTCGAGGCAGTGAAAACGTACTCGAAGATAAACCTCGTCCTCATGGACATAGACCTGGGCTCCGGAATGGACGGCGCTGAGGCAGCCGAAGCGATTCTGGCGCATCGCGACATACCGGTTGTCTTCTGGACCTGCCATACCGAACGGGACATTGTAGAGCGCGTACAGTCGATCAGTGGTTACGGCTATGTCATAAAAAGCTCTGGCGAGTTTGTCCTGATCGAGTCCATTCGCATGGCATTGCGGCTGTTCGAAGCAAACACGACTCTGAAAAGCCGTACAGAGTTCATCGAGACAGTTATTGACCATCTGCCCATAGGTCTCGGAGCCACATATTTCGAAGATGGACGAACAAGTTATCTGAACCGCGAGTTTGAGCGTATTTACGGATGGCCGTTCGAAGTACTCTCCAACATTGATCGGTTCTTCGAAACGGTCTACCCTGACGAGAAGTACAGGCAGGAGATCAAGTCGCAGGTCATGGAGGACCTTGCCAGCGGTGACCCGGAACGTATGATCTGGGACGGTGTACGAATTACAACACAAAATGGGGAAGAGCGGGTTGTTCGGGCCCAGAACATTCCGGTGCCCGGTCAGAATCTCATGATATCGACCGTCATTGATCGCACGGTTCATGCACGCGCCGAACGTATGCTTCGCGAAAGCGAGAGAAACTACCGCACCCTGCTCGAAAGCCTGCAGGAAGGTATTATCCACATCGATGCCGACGGCCGAATCGTATACGTGAACGAACCCATGGCCAACATGATCGGGTACGACGGCGACGATATGCGCGGGCATCTTCTGTCTGACTTTATGGACGGTGAAGGCAGGCAGATTGTAGCCGACGCAATAGAGCGACGCAGACAGGGTATTTCCGAGCACATGGAAGCGCACTTCCTGCACCGGAGCGGGCACCGGGTATACGCGCTCGTTGCAACGGCGCCTCTGTTTTCGGATAACGGGGACTACGTTGGGGCAGTCGCAGGCATAATGGATATAGGACCGCAGAAGAGTCACGAGCTCGAGCTGCAGACACAGATTGCGCAAAAAAACATGCTCTTTCGTGAGATGCATCACCGGATCAAGAACAATATCGGCTCTGTCGCGTCGCTTCTTTCGATGCAGGCGGCAACCATGGACGAACCCGCCGCCCGGCAGGCGGTGTACGAAGCGCTCGGCCGGGTCCAGAGCATGCAGAAACTGTACGACGTGATGCTCCCCGAGAAATCACGCGAACACGTGGCTGTCGACACGTATCTGTCGTCAATACTTGAAGCAATCTTTGAACTGTACAACCGCGATTCCTCGATACAGGTGCGCACCTCGCTTGTCTCGTGCGGGGTGCCGTCGGCCGATGCGTTCGCCATAGGAATCATGGTGAATGAGCTCCTCACGAACATCATGAAGTACGCGTTTACCGGCCAGTCCGACCGGGAAATTTCGGTCTCGCTCGCATCCCACAGAGGACAGAGTGTCCTGTGCGTACGCGACAACGGCCGTGGCTTTCCCGACGACGCCCTGCATGCCAGATCCGATAGCGCCGCCGGTGGCTTTGGCCTGTCGCTGGTCCGCCTGCTGTGCGAGCAGCTCGACGCGGAGCTGCGTCTGTACAACGACAACGGGGCGGTAGCAGAGATTCGTTTCGCCTGCGCCTAAAGTGCCTGCGCAATCCGGGAACTGACGCGCGTATCAAGCGGATCGGTTGCGGTCAGCCCGGCGGTCGCCGCCAGCGCATCCCGGGGGCCCATTGCCGCGATGCGCGCCGTGAACGCCTGGTCCGCGGGGAATGCTTCGCCACGCTCATCCGTCGCCCGGAACCCGAGCGCAGCGCCGGCGAC
>SKKC01000290.1 GCA_007121695.1 Spirochaetales bacterium
AACCCGCGACCCCCTGGACCACAACCAGGTGCTCTACCGCTGAACTACATCCACCGTGTATTTGGAGCAGACAATTTGCACGATTTGCACGGCCTTTGTCAAGTTCAGACGGCCCGATGAAATACGTTCGAATCCCGAGAGCTAAAAAAAGACCCGGGGATCGGTCAGCTCTCCCTGCCGGAAGTACATGATATTGACCGAGTCGGCGGTATAACCGAGTACATCGCCAGTATAAACCACGTCCCAGGTCGAGACACGGATGTCCTGTAGCCCGGAGATGACGACAGTTTCGTCCAGATGCCGGTTGGTGATTTGAACACGCATCCCGAACAAAGGATTCCGGTGCACCCTGATTTCTCCAACCAGCGGAGAATGCACGGGCACGGCCTGTTGTTCATCGACCACTCGAATGGTAATTGCCGCCGTGTCGGAGTTCTGTTCCTGTGCCTGCTCGAATGTCGTCATGATCCGAAAGGGGGCGCGCACCGGCGAACCTCGAGGTATCGAGGCTGGATAGTCAGTGACGCGTGCCGGCTCTGGACCGTATCCGAAATGCTCCTTCAACCATGTCGCGGCGTGTACATCAGAATGAAACAGACCGCCGCGAAAACGGGGAGAGGTAATCTCGAAGTGCAGGTGTGGTTCAATGTACCGGGTCCACCGTCCCGTGTTTCCCATTCGTCCTATCGTCTGACCTGCTGCGACCCGGTCGCCAGTCGCAACGTACACTTCAGCAAGATGCGCGTAGTAGAACCGGAATCCTGTATCGGCTTCTATGAACAACGCCTTGCCCCCGCGCTCGTTGTCGAAACGAACGACCTGGCCGTCGGTCACCGCCAGGATCCTGCTGTCCTGAAACGCCTGGAAGTCAGGATCGTGTAGATCAGTACCGTGCTCGAAAAATATGTCGACTGCGTTACTACCGTCCCAGTGGTCGCGGGTCCAGGTCAGTCGCGAAATGTCAGCTGCATCCACGGGGAACACGTATTCCGTGGACGTCTGCGAGACGAGAGGCTGTGCAAGCGTCAATACCAGAACAGTAATAATGAGCCAGTTTTTCATGTGCGCTACGTATTGTCGCATGCTGTGTTCCTTCGATACTATTCGACAGACTGCATCTCGGTGTAAAGCGCGTTCTAGTAGAGGTTACACGAAACTTATGGCATCACGACGACTACGGATTATTGGCAGTGGACTCGCACTTATACTGCTCCTGACAGGCGCGGTTGGTGCATACTGGACTTACACGATTCTGTATGTGGCAACTCCTGAGTCGGGATACGAGTATACAATCGAGGTGCCACCCGGTTCTTCGTTCCGGCAGGTCTCGTCGTTGCTTGCTGCCGACGGTATCGTTTCAAACGAGACGGTATTTCGCCTTTACGCACGTCTGCGTAATCTTGATTCAGGTATTCGCGCGGGAGTGTATCGAATAGATGGCGAGACAACGGCGGCCGATCTGCTTGATGCCCTCGTCAGTGGACGTACTGTTGACCTTTCCGTGAGTGTACCGATTCCAGAGGGCTGGTCGATCGCACGGATTGCGGAACGGCTGGATGCCCGCGGTATTGTGTCAGAAGATGCCTTCCTGTCAGCCGCGTATATGAGCGAACAGTTTCGCGGTTTTCCACTTCTCGCAGGAGTGGAAGACGGCGTGCTACTTGAGGGGTTTCTCTTTCCGGAGACCTACCGCTTTGAACCTGACTCGAGCCCGGATTCTGTTATACGAATCATGCTGACACAGTTTCATCGTGCATTCGAACAGTCAGTCCCGGAAGATCTTCGCGCGCAATGGTCAGACCCGGCGAGAGCCGGAAACGATCTGCGCGAGCTGTTGACCCTCGCTTCGATTGTCGAGGCGGAGTCTCCTGTCGAAGACATGCCGCTGGTCGCTGGCGTATTCGCGAATCGTATCCGGGATGGCTGGCGGCTTGAATCCGATGCCACGGTAAATTATGCGCTGGGAACCAAGAATCTGCGGCCGACATTCGCCGATGTGCTGACACCGCATCCCTTTAACACGTATCGTTTCCCCGGTCTTCCACCGGGGCCGATCAACAATCCCGGAATGAATGCGATCCTCGCGTCGATTACACCAATGGAGCACGACTATTTCTTCTTTTTGCACAAGCCGAATCTCGAGACCGTGCCATCACGAACATATGCGGATCATCTTGCCGCAATCGCACGCTATCTTGACTGAGGTCAGGACTTTTCCCGTCTGATTTTTCGGTTGCTCAGCCGGGATATTTCTTTCCGTGCGTCAGATCGATCACCGGGTGACAGGTGATGCAAGCCCAGGACTGTGACCGAACGATCTTCGGTTATGATACTCAGCCGCTCCCTGCGGTCCATATGCAGCTCCTGTATGGCTGCATACGGAATGGAGCACGCCGTCGCTACGATCGGGGGGACCGCCTCGATCGTGTTGTCATTCAGCGTGAGCGTTGTTTTCTGCACGATATTCCGCATGCGATATACCGTGTATAGTGAGAAGGTCATGGAGAGGCCGCCCATAACAAGAGCAAAGTAAGAGCCGGTAAAAAGGCCAATTGCCAGAACTGCCGAGGACATGAGGATCAACGTCCTGTTGTTGCTTTTCTGCCGTTTCGGGTCTATATACGGTGAAAAATCTCGCATTGTTTACATCCTCTCTGAGATTCTGACCTTAGCACGGGAGCATTGCCAATGGAAGCACAGCGACAACCGGAGTGGGCTTTTGCGATTCACGGAGGGGCCGGAGCTATTCCCCGAACCGCATCTTCGGCGGCGGCTGCACCATATCTCGACGGGCTATCGCGGACGGCAGCGCTCGGCAGAAAGATGCTTCGAGACGGGGCGTCTGCGCTCGAAACCGCCGAAGCCGTGGTCGTGGAACTGGAGAACAACCAGCTGTTTAACGCGGGGGCGGGGGCGGTATATACCGCAGATGCAACGCACGAAATGGATGCAGCGATTATGGACGGTGACACCGGGCGCTATGGCGCAGTCGCTGGGTGCAAACGGGTTCGAAACCCTGTTCGCCTGTGCCGGGTAATCCTTGATACCCGGACGCATATGTTCTTTGCCGGGGAGGGCGCTGACAAACTCGCCGAGACACATGGTGTTTCTGTTGTCGATAACAGCTACTTCAACACGGAACATCGGCTCAGGGCGCTCCGGGACGCGCAGCACAACAGCCGTGTATCTCTTGATCATGATGAGGGGTACGGTACAGTCGGTGCGGTCGTCCGTGATTGCAACCATAACCTCGCCGCGGCCACATCAACGGGAGGCATGACAAACAAGATTCCCGGAAGGGTAGGCGATTCTCCACTCATTGGTGCCGGTACGTACGCCCGGAACGGCCTTGCCGCGGTTTCGGCGACAGGAAAGGGCGAAGCCTTCATGAGAGCACTGGTTGCGTACGACATATGTGCTCGCATGAAGTACGCAGGCGAACCGCTGCGAGACGCGGCCGATCAGATAATCATGAACGAAATGGAAACCGGAGACGGAGGCATTATTGCAGTCGATGCAAACGGAACCATTGTCATGCCGTACAACACAGGTGGCATGTACCGGGCTGCCGCCGATAGCACTGGAATGGGAATGGTTGCAATCTGGGAGGAGACATACCCTATCGACTGGAAACTATGAGATGAACGGCACTGCTCCAGCCGAGTGGTGTACCGGTCAGTTTCTGCTTGACCCAGCGTTCTGCAGCTACGCTGTGTTCTTCATTGCTATTTCGGCGGATGAGCGCACCGTATCCGTTACGCTCCGGGTTAAACCAGGTCGATATCATGTCTTCATTCAGTGTTCGCTCGCGTGTGAATGATTCTGTCTCCTGTGTCTGAACACGAAAGCCCGCTCCATTCAGCGCGTCGCACATGTCTGTACGTCTATCGTCCTCGTTCCGGCTGAACAACTCCTGCTCGGCTTCGACCAGCGCATCATGGTAGACGCGTTCTGTTTCGTCTCCGGGATTCAGTAATGCGCTCAGACGTTGTCCAGCAGCTGGTGCGGGCTCGACAACGAGGCATTCTCCTTCAGAAGCGAGAAGATCGAGTAACAGCGACAACTCACGTGCGAGTGTAGGTTCACAGCCGTCAGATTCCTGCAATACCGAAAAGAACCGGTGAAGAATAATTCGATCAAAGACCGGTTTGTTACCGTCGAACAGTGCAGAGATATCCGTCGCCCTGTTTCCGGACAGTATCTCGCTCGGGAAGCCGGAGTGAAGCTTCGGTTTCCACTCCATGCCAGCCACGTGATGCTCGAAAATCCGTGTTTGCTCCGGGCTGTAGAACGTTGCGACAAGCAGACCTTCGGGAACGCGGCGGAGGGCTTCTGCCGTGAGCGCTGGCACCGTCGATTCAAAGGTAAGAACCCGACTGTGCCGAAGCAGCTTTATTCGATCGAAACAAACACCCGATAGCTGTGCGAAGTAATCGGTCGACTCCTGGGTGCGATAATGCCACCTGGAGACGTGATCGGCTCCCGGCGAGTAGCTGAGGACCTCTGAATCATCGTCTCCTGTATCGACAGCCAGTTGAAGGATTCGTCGGTGTTCGAGTTCTCGTGTCCTGTCGGGTTCTTCGCCTTCGGTGCCGGGAACGTAGAACACTCTCCCGGACAGTTCCCGCGGAAGGTATTTCTGAGCCACCCAGTGATCACGATACGCGTGAGGATACATGTAGCCTTCGCCATGACCAAAGCCCTCTGCATCTCGCGAACCGTCTCGAAGATGCTTTGGTACATCAGCATGGACTTCCTGTTCGACTGCCTTGACTGCATCGAAGTACCCCAGTGTGGAGTTGCTTTTCGGAGCCGTTGCCAGGTACAGGGCCGCATGGGCCAAATGAAACTGACCCTCCGGCATGCCGACACGTTCGAAGGCGGATACTGCTGATTCCACAACGTTCAGCGCATGAGAATCAGCAAGACCAACATCCTCGGATGCAAACACGAGCATGCGTCTGAACAGGTATTTCGGATCCTCCCCGGATCTGATCATCCGAGCTGCCCAATACAGAGCAGCGTCAGGATCACTGCCACGCAGACTTTTTATAAACGCGCTAATTGAGTCGTAGTGATAGTCGCCTTCCTTGTCGTAGAGCAGTGCTTTCGCCTGAATGCTGTCCTCGGCTATCGAGAGGGTGACATGAATGTCCTGTGATACCTGGTTCTGAGTAGCATCCGAACCGGTTTCTACTGCGAGTTGCAGTGCATTCAGAAGCGTGCGCGCGTCTCCGTCAGCAATACGGATCAGGTGGTCAAGGGCTTCGTCATCGAGGCGTACCCGGTGTTTCCCGTACCCTCGCTCGGGGTCTCGGAGCGCCATGTACGCGATTTCGCGCATGTGTTCCGGTTGCAGAGGCGTGAGACGGAAAATCCTGCTTCGACTGACAAGAGCTGCGTTTACCTCGAAGAACGGATTTTCAGTTGTCGCACCGATCAGGACGATTACACCGTTTTCGACCCACGGCAGTAGTGCATCCTGCTGTGCCTTGTTCCACCGGTGCACTTCGTCGACAAAAAGAATCGTCTTTCGTCCGTGCAGATTCAGATAGTCCTGCGCCTTGGCTACGGCGTCCCGGACATCCTTGACGCCACCGAGCACCGCATTCAGGGAGATGAACGCGCTTTTGGTCGTCCCGGCGATGACCCGTGCGAGTGTCGTCTTCCCGGTACCCGGAGGTCCGCTGAGAATTATCGAGCCAAGCTGATCAGCCGCGATGGCCCGTCTAAGCAGTCGTCCGGGACCGACAATGTGGTCCTGTCCCACAAATTCGTCAAGCGTTCGCGGGCGCATTCGTGCAGCGAGTGGCACCGTATCAGGCGTGCTGGTCTGTTCAAACAGGTCGTTTCCGGGCATCTTCGAATTAAGTGTGCAGGCTCTCTGCATCATGTCAACTATACTGTCCGCCACCCTGGTGTTTTTTGCCCGATTCAGACCAATCAACCCCCGTGTTCCCCGGGTATTTTATAGGTGAGCAGAGCGCAGGATGATGGCTCTCCTCCCACCTCCTCGCACTGCTCAATATTCTGCGAGGTGACCTGATTCGGTCTCAGCTCACCTCCCCGGTA
>SKKC01000212.1 GCA_007121695.1 Spirochaetales bacterium
GTACCGGCGACTTCACGATCGTCGCCCGGTGCAGTCTCGATTTGTGTCGGTACCGCCCGATCTTCGGTAAAGGCGAAGTCCCTGTACCACAGATCAATACCCGGAGAGAGCTGCAGATCAGGAGTAAGGACAAAGGTATAGCTGGCTCCGGTAAGCGTGAGCAGCGGCGAGGCTTCGCTTCCTTCGACCGTTGTTTCTGTCCATGGAGAGCGGTAGGCGTTGCCCATCCAGAGACTGCCGTGCCGGAACTCGAAGCCGCTTGTGGCGGACAGAAGTCCCGCCACACCCAGCAGAAGAAAGATCGATGTCGTTGCCGTTCGGCGTGCACTCATGACTACAGAGAGTATATCACGCGCGGGGCGGTGTCAGTACGACTTCGCGAAGACGGCTATGTGCTTTGCCGGATTACCGGTGATCGCGCAGGTTTTGCCTCTCGCCTGTTCTTCGTTCCCGAAGGGGAGCACCCGGATCGTGGCCTTCGTTTCTTCCTTGACCTTCGCTTCGCTTTCGGCTGAACCGTCCCAGGGAGCGAGTGCAAAACCGCCGTCACCTTCGAAAATCTGCTTCATTTCCTCGTAGGTTTCGACCTCGTGGGTGTTTTCCTGCTGGAAAGCCTTCGCCTTGCGAAACAGCGATGTCTGGATTTCGTCGAGCAGCGAATGTACCCGGCCGGCGACCTCGGCGACCGGGACGGTCGATTTTTCTCCGGTATCGCGACGGACAAGGACCGCCTGCCCGCGTTCCATGTCGCGCGGGCCTATTTCGACCCGTACGGGAACGCCGAGCATTTCCCATTCCGAGAACTTCCAGCCCGGGGAGTTCTTGTCGTCTTCGTCGAGTACGGTTCGCAGGTCTTTTCCGAGTGAGGCGTGAACGCGCCGCGTGAACTCGATAACCTGTTCCTTCGTGTCATTCTTGAAGATCGGAATCACGACGACCTGCGTCGGAGCGAGTTTCGGTGGTATCACAAGCCCGCTGTCGTCCGAATGCGCCATGATCAGCGCGCCAATGAGCCGTGTGCTGACGCCCCAGCTTGTGGCCCAGACGTGTTCGAGGGTGCTGTCCTGCGACTGGAAGGTTACGTCAAAGGCTTTGGCGAAGTTCTGGCCAAGAAAATGACTCGTGCCGGCCTGCAGTGCCTTTTTGTCCTGCATCAGCGCCTCGATTGCGTAGGTGTCGACGGCACCGGCGAACTTCTCGCTTTCGCTTTTCACGCCGGTATACACCGGCATTGCCATGTATTCCTCTGCGAAGGTTCGATACACTTCGAGCATTCGCAGCGCCTCCTCGCGGGCCTCTGTTTCGGTTGCGTGAGCAGTGTGACCTTCCTGCCAGAGAAACTCTGTCGTGCGGAGAAACAGTCGCGTTCGCTTTTCCCAGCGGAGCACGTTCGCCCACTGGTTAATCAGTAGCGGAAGATCGCGATAGCTCTGTATCCACTTCTTGTACATGCTCCAGATAATGGTTTCGCTGGTCGGTCGGATAACAAGAGGTTCGTCGAGCTCTTCGCCGCCGCCATGAGTGACAACAGCACATTCCGGTGCAAACCCTTCGACGTGTTCGGCCTCTTTCTTCAGAAAGCTTTCGGGGATAAGGAGCGGGAAGTAGGCATTCTCGTGCCCGGTGTCCTTGAACATGCGATCAAGGGCCGACTGCATTCGCTCCCACAGCGCGTACCCCCGTGGGCGTATGACCATGGTGCCCTTCACGGGGCTGTAGTCGGCAAGTTTTGCATTCAGAACGATATCGACATACCAGTCCGAGTAGTTTTTGGACCGCGGAGTAATGCGTTGCGCCATGAGACCTCACGTAAAACAGGTAAATTGGAACCCCGTATTGTAAATTGAGGTCTGCGGCGCGTCAACGTCCCTCAGAACTCCAGCGTTTCAACCATATAGCGGAGCGCGGTGCCCGTGCCGGACGGACGTTCCATTTCCACGACGAATACCATGCCCCGATTGCCGGGGGTCAGCAGTGCCTGCCGTATCCGGTAGTGACGCACACCGTCCCTGAAGAGGTTCGGGAGACCAACGGTATACGACTCGCTGCGTCCGGACGCGGTCGTTCGGGTCAGATCGATGTGGAACCGTGCTGCAAGGTCCGAACCGGAACCCCGGGATTCCTGGGATAGCACGACATGGTAGCTGTCACCAGTCACGAAATCGCGAAAGGTGATCTCCGGGCGTGGTTCGTCGGCGTTCAACAGCAGGTATACAAGGCGTCCCTGGAGAAAGTGGTTAATATTATTGCTGCTACGCAGCGGCTCCGCTTCGCGCATGAGCGTCAGAAGCGCCGCGTGTCCTGTCTGCCCCGGGCTTACGGGGTCGGTGAACTGCCGCCGGAAGACTCCCGACGGAACGAACTGATTGGACGGAACGTCGACGGTAAATATTTCTGCGTATGCCTGGCCGCTGGCTCGCTCGATTCCGTGCTGTGCGAACATGAACACGCGGCCATTCGGGGAGAAGCCGAGATTCGTGAAGACAGCCGCGTCTGCGACTGCGCTCTGCGCTGCTGCAATGAGGATAGCCACCAGAATTACAGAAATGGATCGTCGTCTCATGTTGGTGCACACCTCCCTCGTACACAGTATCGTGCATATACGCCAAAACTGTAGTTTTTTTCATGATTTCTGCCATATACTCCATGCACATATGACCCTGCGCGTCCGTAATCGACTCATTTCTGTTTCAGCCGCAGCAGTGCTTGCGGTGTCCGTTCTGCTTTCGCTTCTCGTCGGTTTCGAGATCTGGACTCGTGGTGGCATCGGTCCACTCGTGAACGGACTTCCGGACCTTCACGAGGCGGGCAGTCTGTACGGAATCCCTGTTCCATTCACGGGAACGTCGTACGGATATCTGCTGCTCTCGATTCTGGTGCCTGTTCCCGTGGCCGTCGGGGCAGCCGTTCTTACGAGACGGTATTTTCGTACCAGCATTACGCCAACCATATTTTTCGTGACGGTCTCCATGATCCTCTCGGGCATGACGTCTCTTCGCATGGCGCAGTTTCTGCTTCCGCGGTACGGGTTTACATTTACGCACATGGCGACGCTGTCCCGGGCTGTGTACGCAATACACATCGCAGGGGCGCTCTCGCTGTTCACGGCGAGCATATACGCGGCCGGAGCGCAGTACACCCGGATATGGGGTGCATTCATTGCCGTCGGGGCTGTTGCGCTTTCGTTTGCGTACGTACTGCCGGTCGATACGTTTCAGCTCGACGAAGCGCTGCTGCATCGTCTTGCATCCAGCGGCAATGTACAGCTTGTCACGGGAGTGCTCGCGCTCCTGACCCTCGTCAACTTCCTGCGCTACGGAATCGAGGCTGAAGATTCGGGGCGGGCGGCGGTCCCGCTTGCTGTCGGGGCCATGCTGCTCGCGCGCGAAGTACTGTTCTATGTTTCGGGACTGCCGTTACACCTGGCCGTGGCGATCGTATACACCGTAGGCTTTGTTCTGTTCGTGCGAAACAGCTACGCCGTCTACCTGTGGACGTGAGCAGGAGTTATACACCAGGAGCGTTACAGCAGAAGGACCACCACCATGCCGGTACCGACAGGAAGGAGAAGGTTGTCCATATCCTTCCCGGGAGCCGCTTCGAGCGCGGTCGCGACGAGTGCGACGAGAAGCGAGTGGATGCTGTTGCTCAGAAAGACGGAGGACGCAGCGAATACAGACGCGAAGCACGCGAGGCTGCCCTCGAGGCTTTTCGTGCCCCTGCTGAACGGCAGGCTGTGGCGCCCGAAGGCCTTGCCGACGAGGCTTGCCAGCCCGTCACCGAATGCAAGCGCGTAGATCGCAATCGCGGCGGCAGGATAGGGGTAGAGGAGCAGCGCAGCCATGGCGCCCAGTCCGAGGGTGACAGGCCCCATAACGAAATGCCCGAAATCGCGGCGCCGCTGCGCCATTGCGGTCAGCCGGCCGACGACGAACACCGGTCGGCCGCTGAGACGTTCTATTTCCGCTACTGCGTAAAACACGGTGCCGAGCGCGAGCAGCGACATGGTGGCGACGGTTCCGATCGTGCGTGCGAGCACAGGCACCAGCGCAATCGCCATATGTATGGACTTCCGGACGAGCTCCGTGCGAATATCGGCAGGAATCGGGCCGACGATACGTCGGGCTGCTGTTGTTGCCGTCTGCAGGCTGGTAAGCTGTCGTGCGCGGGTTGTGCCTGAATAATCCATGAATAACTCCACTCCGTGCAGATAATAAGCAAATACCGTGCCGACATGTAGAAGAGGCAGTGGACATCGCGTAAAGCACTGTAATTGCCGTATTTAGCGTGACTTCAGTCACGCTGGGCAGGGCTTCGTTCGTGCGAATTGTTCACTTAATCATACAGTAGCGTTCAGAAATTACTACGGTACACCTACGCATGCTTTACAAGAGCACTGGTCTGCGGTAGGTATATCAGACACTCCAGCAGGCCGGAGAGGGTAGCCATAATGACAGATATTGATATACGCAGTTTGCATCCACTCGAGATCAAGGTGCTTCTTCATTTTTCGGGAGCTTCAGACATCACCGTACAGGAAATGGTTGAACGGATCGGGCTCAAGGAGGGGCAGGGCAATCAGGTTGTCAGCTGGCTCGCCGCGAAAGGTATTATCGAGGAGTCTGCCCGTACCGCCCGTACACTGTACGAGCTGACCGAACTTGGCCGGGATTTCGTGACCAATGGCTCTCCCGAGGAACGTGTACTGCGTACCCTCGAAACCGGTGGGCCGGCGCCGCTTCCGGCCCTCGCCCAGGCTGCCGGTCTTGAGATGCGGGATATCGGATCGGCGTTCGGCGCGCTTTCCAGGGTTGGTGCCGTGCGCATGGATGCGGATAAACGTGCGGAGCTTGTCGATGCCGACAAGGCTTCCTGGGTGGGGCTTGTTCGAAGCATTCTCGACCGGGCAGCTTCCGACGGAATTCTGCCGGACGAAAGCCTTTCCGGGGACGAGCGCGAAGCGATTCAGGCTATCGCGAAGAAGCGGGGTGCCGGAACGGTGGCGTTCCGCATTGTCGAACGGAACGACGTCGTCTATCGCTATACCGACACCGGGCGCGCCGCCCTCGAGAAGGTTGCAGATTCAGGCCTCACGGGAGACGAGATCGGATCGCTGACCCCTGCCATGCTCCGCGACGGCTCATGGAAGAAGGGAAGCTTCCGCTCGTACAACATCGATACGCCTCCTGCGAGGCTTATCCCCGGCCGGCGGAATCCGTACGCCGAGTATCTGGAATCGGTCAAGGATACGCTCGTTGGTCTCGGATTCGAAGAGTTTGACGGACCGGTCGTCGAGACGGAGTTCTGGAACTCGGATGCACTGTTCATGCCGCAGTTTCACGCGGCACGCGACATACACGACGTGTATTACGTCGCCGAGCCTACGCACGCGCGCGAAATCGAGCAACCGTATCTGGATCAGGTCGCGTCAGTGCACGAGGACGGCTGGAACACGGGGAGCCGAGGATGGAACTACGGGTTTGACCGCGACTTCACGCGCAGGCTCATTCTGCGAAGCCAGGGAACGGTGTTGTCGGCGAAGCAGCTGCCAGCTGCCAGGGTACCCGGCCGGTATTTCGGCATAGTCCGCTGCTTCCGTTACGACCAGGTCGACGCGACGCATCTGAGCGATTTCTATCAGACCGAAGGAATCGTCCTCGGAGAGGATGTGAATCTCAGAACGCTGCTCGGGATGCTGAAGATGTTTGCCGAGGAAGTCGCCGGTGCAACCGAAGTCAAGTATGTTCCGGGGTATTTCCCGTTCACGGAGCCGTCCGTTGAGGTCCACATAAAGCATCCGAAGCTCGGCTGGTTCGAGCTGGGAGGGTCGGGAATTTTTCGACCGGAGGTAACGGTGCCGCTGGGCATAGACGTGCCAGTGCTCGCGTGGGGTCTTGGCATCGACCGTATGGCGCTCATGCATCTGGGACTGAATGATCTTCGCGAGCTGTTTTCGAACGATCTGGAACGCGTTCGTCTGAGACGGAGGAAGTAAGACATGCCGAAAATTGAACTGTATCGGAGTGCTCTCGACGGGTACATAGGCGAGCACCTGGCAAACGATGTTCTCGAAGACCAGCTTTCGGTGGCGAAAGCCGAGGTCGACGAGTGGGAAGACGAGGACGGGCTTCTCAAGATCGAACTGAACGACACGAACAGGCCCGACCTCTGGTCCACCGCGGGCCTCGGACGACAGCTGCGGGTGTACCGCGGAGGGGATATTCCGGAGTACGGCTTTTTCAGCACCGATACGGAGACGAAGGACTGTGGCGAACGTATCGTGCAGGTGGATCCCGGTCTCAAGGAGATACGTCCCTACATAGCGGCCTTCGTAGCCCGGGGGCCCGCCATAGACGAGGCGACCCTGAACGACATCATTCAAACCCAGGAAAAACTCTGCTGGAACTATGGACAGAAACGCCGCGCGGTCGCCATGGGCATATACCGGAGCGATATCATGAAGTTTCCCGTGGCGTATCGTGCGGCCGAGCCCGATGCGACCTCATTCGTTCCGCTTGCCGAAGAACGCAGCATGAGTTTGCGGCAGATGATCACCGATCACCCGAAAGGGCGCGATTTTGGCCACATAGTGGCGGATTTTCCGCGCATGCCCTACCTGGAGGATGCTGCGCAGGAAGCGCTCAGTTTTCCACCGGTTATCAACAGCGCACGCCTCGGGGCGGTCGAAGTCGGGGACAGTACGCTCTTCATCGAACTGACTGGTACCGATCAGCACATTCTGCATCTGGCCTGCTCCATAGTCGCCTGCGACCTTGCCGATGCCGGATTCACGATTGAACCCGTGCGAATTGAGTACCCCTATGACACACCGGCTGGCAGGACAGTGGTGACGCCCGTGTATTTTCAGACTCCGATTGATATCGATTCGGCGTTTGCGTCCCGATGGCTTGGGGTGTCGCTGACAGCCGATGACTGCGTTCGCCTGCTTGGTCGTATGGGGTGTCGCGCGTCGGGTACTGGCAGTTCGGTTCGCGTACAACCGCCTCCCTACAGAAATGATTTTCTGCATCCGGTCGATGTTGCCGAAGACATCATGATCGGATACGGAATGAACAACTTCGAACCGTCGATGCTGCAGGACTTTACCGTCGGGCGACTGACGCCGGTTGAAGTGCTGTCGCGTGAGGTGAAAACCGTGCTTGTCGGCCTCGGATTCCAGGAGATGGTGTTCAACTATCTTGGATCGCGGCGCGATTACCTTGATCGCATGCAGCCGGTTCCGACTGACGAGTCGCAGGCTTCGGACGGGAACATGGTCCGGATACTGAATCCCATGAGCGAGAATTACGAGTACGTCCGCCCGTCGGTGCTGCCGTCGCTGCTGTCCGCCGAGGCTGTTTCGGCGCACGCGGTGTATCCCCATCCTGTCTTCGAGATCGGGAAGGTGGCGGTGCGCGACGCCGACAGTGTCTCCGGGACCCGTACCGACGACATTCTCGGCCTTGTGCTGTCCGATGTCGAAGCCACGTTTAACACGATCAGGGACAAGGTGAACACCATGCTGTATTTCCTGAACATCGACGCCCGATACGAAGCGGCGACCGACTCCCGGTTTATCCCGGGGCGCTGCGCCCATATTCTCGTGGACGGGGCTGTTGTCGGTGTCATGGGAGAGCTGCACCCGCAGGTGCTCGAAAACTGGGGTATCAGCATGCCGACGACTGCGGCCGAGTTGCGTGTTGCATCCTTGATCCCGCAGAAAAGCAGTCTATAATGAGAAGGGAACACCGAAGCAGGTAATACACGCGTGGAGTGGTGCAGTCCGTGCCGCAAGAAGAAGAACGCCCGACCATCCTGGTCCCGTATGAGGGGCCTGCCGACGGTCATGAGGCGGAAGATATTTTCATTTACCTTCGCCCCGAGACAAACGGAGTCGAGGTCGAGAGCCGCCTTCTGCGGGTCATGAAACAGTGTCCTGCATACAGGAACGGGCTCGATCTTGTCTACATGGCGAATCTGCCCGGTGAATACATGCTGAACCGGCACGTGGTGGAACAGCACTATCGGCACAAACTCTACTTCGCGGTACACGGGAAACAGGCGTTCACACCGTGGATGCGAACGTCCTTCGAGTCACAGACGGGTGAGTCATTCGACGCGGCGCACATCCTCGGGGCGTTTGAGGCGCTTCGCGAGTTTCAGGTAGAGCCCGAGGGGTTGTTTGCCCGTTGGGTAGATGAATCCCTGATCCGCGTGATTGCCGGGCAGACCGTGAAGTATCTCGAAGACGCGTGGGTTGTAGCGTCGGACATACCCGCACTCCTGCACAAGAACAGCCGTGGCACAGACATCGCCGTCATGCTGTTTCGCTCGCGAGTGGGATACAGTTATTTCGAAGAACTTGTGCAGGAGATGTACGAGCAGATAATCGATGCCGGGCTTGTGAACCCGCGATTGCCGCTGGGACGGATTTTCCACTATTCGCGAAGCCCCTTCGAGCAGCTGCTCGACGGCATGGGGTATCTGGTCGACAGCGATGGCAGCCCGCATCCGGTCGAGGATCTCAGTTTTGTCAGGTACTGTCGTGACTCTGGTCTCGGGGTGGAATCTCTCCTGGGCATAGTCCGGAATCCGCTGTTCGGATGGGTGAATCAGCAGGGCATTTATTTCGAAGACGATGTGTTTCGCATGACCGAGCACGCGACCTACCGCTCCGCGCTCGAGAAGCTCGATACTGCTGTCACGCAGATCCTGCTCCGGGCACCGGCTTCGGTGGATGTACCGGAACGGTAGGCCTATGGATACACACGAGGGCGAAAAGCGGGCACTGCTTGAACGTGTCATACCATTCCGTTTTCTCGGCGAACACGATCGCGTGACGCTGCTTCCTGTCATGGAACGATGCAGCTACGCTGTGGGAGACACGATTGTCGAGCAGGGTGCTGACGACAGGCATGTCTACCTGCTTGGAGGTGGAACTGCCTCGATACAGTCGCCCCAGGAGCCTGATAAGCGAACACGGCTGCCCCGGGTCATCAGTACGGTCGAAGAAGGCCACTATTTTGGCGAGTGGGAGTCGGTTTTTGACTGCCCGCGGACCTACGAAATAGTCAGCGTCACCGAATCATGGGCATATCGCATCTCCGGGGACGTATTTCTGGATCTGCTGAAATCATCAAGCGCCTTTGCTCAGGGCCTCGGAACCCTGCTTCGAAACCGGCAGGGGATCTTTGCAGCGTTCGAACGGTTCAAGGCACAGCTGTTCCGGGATGTTTCGAACGGATATCTGGTCATCCGGCGTCTGCTCCCGCTCTACGAGTCTCTCGAACCCGCGCTTCATGCGGGGGCGGCCGATCCCACCCACATCGATGTAGCCGCGCTTTCGTACGCGGTACGGCGTCTGCCCGGGAATATCACGCGGACCTTTGCGCTTCTGCTGACCGATAATCTTGTTGGCGCCTATAACAGCCCCGACGACTACTTTCTGCAGGTGTCCACGGCAGCCCGCAGGCGCGAGGTCTGGGAAATGGTGCCGGGTAAGAACCTCGTGCTTCTTCGAAACGGCGTGTCCGATCTGATCGACTTCGTGACATGCCTGTGTACCTATGCGGTCGAGGCGAAAAAGATACGAAAGCGGCTGAGCACGCCCGAGTGTCTTGCGGCGATCGCAGAGTATCTGGCCGAAGAGGCTCGTGTTCCGGTGTCATCCTTCCTCTCCGGGCTTCCGTTTAAGGCCGACGAGGCAGCAGGGATTCTGGAACTCTGGCCCGAAGAGACGGTCGAACGGCTCTTCGAGATCGTGCGGCATCGCGAAATGTTCGGGATTGACGTCCGCCGCGGAGCGAACACGTATAACAGCCGCCGCGCTGAACTCTGGGCATCGCAGGTGGCACAGGCGGCAGAGGAATTTCTCGGCATGCCACCGGCCCTGCTCGACGACTCCGTCGAAGTCCACATTGTCAGCAGCAATACGCACTCGGTTACGAACTGCCTGAATCCCTGGTACAGGCGGAACGCGGAGGCGCTGGACATCTGGGCCGGTACGCATGAGCCGGAGCTGTATGACGAACCCTGGATACACGAATACGACCGGCGCTATGCGGTCGCCCGATCATTTTTCGTCGCAAACCCCGACGATGCAGAGCATGCCCACGCGGTGGCTGATGATTCGGGCATTTTTCGGCTGCGCAGTACCGCCTCGACCGGTATACAGGTACAGCTGATTGATGTGCGTCGTCTTCCCGGAAACGAGATAGACCCGGGTATACGGGTGCCGCCTGCCGACCGCCATATTGTAATCGTGAATATCGACTACGCCTTCGGCGAGCAGGCGGAACACATAATGCGTAACCTGCTTCTCCTGTTTGGCCGCAACGTTGCGAGCATTAACTTTCTCGGGAAGGCTGGTGCGCTTGTAGGACGACGGGGTGACATTCTGGAACCGACCGCGTTTATCGAGCAGTCCGGGGATCTGTTTCAGCCGGTGCCTGAGCGCGCGGACAAACCCTATGAACGCCTGCAGGCCCGGGTTCCCGATAACCACATCCATCGCGGTCCCATCCTGACTGTGGATGGCACCCTGCTGCAGAATCGGATCATGCTCAACTTCTATCGAAGAATCAGGCAGTGTATCGGTCTCGAAATGGAGGGTACCTATTACTATCGCCAGGTGCTCGAATCGATGGAGCTTGGCGTACTCTCTCGCCACGTTGACCTGCGGTTCTTCTATTACGTGTCAGATCTGCCTCTTCAGCATACGCAGGCGCTTTCGAGCCGAATGCACGCGTCGGAAGGGATCCCCCCGCTCTATGGCATTACCAGGCATATCCTTGACGAGATATTCAGCTCGGGATGTCAGTCCTGACTGAGTTCGTGGGCAGCAACAACGTCCCGAAATTGCGTGAGCGCTGATTCCAGCCGTTTCACCGATGATCGCAGCGCCTTCGGATTGTGCTCCCGCGCTTCGTGTTCAATGTCTGTTGCGATTGCGGCGACCTGTACCGCCGAAACGTTCAGCGCAGCTCCTTGCAGATTGTGGGCAAGATCCGCCACCTGGTGGTATTCGCCATGTGCGCTTGCCGCAGACAGTGAATGAATACGTTCGTCGGCGGAGTCGAGAAACATGCGAACAGCGCGGCCAACCAGTTGCCTGTCGTTCCTCGTACGGCTGAGCGCATCGTTCAGGTCGAACACCCGTGCGTCTGCACGCGGCGTGGAGGCGTCGTCCGCAGGCGGCTGCGATTCGGCCTCGCTGTCGTGTTCGAGGTAGCGTTTTACGGTGGCCACGAAGCCGTCGAGGTTCAGCGGTTTGGTAATGTAATCGTTCATACCGGCGGTGCTGCAGTTGCTGCGGTCTTCGCTCGTCGTGTAGGCGGTCATGGCAATAATCGGGATGTGAGCGTTCGGCTGATCGTCAGAAAACGATCGTATTCGTCTCGTCGTTTCAATACCGTCCATTCCCGGCATTTGCACGTCCATAAGAATGAGTCTGTAGGTTTCCTGCTCCAGCCGCCGCAGCGCATCTTCGCCGCTCGATGAGACCTCGCAGGAGTAGCCCGCTTTTTTCAGTATCTGTCGTGCAACCAGCTGGTTTATCTCGTTGTCTTCCACCAGCAGTACATCTGCGTGTGCATTCATGTCGTCGTGTCGGCCTGTTCTGGTATGGTATCCACATTGAATACCGCGCCTTCGACAGAGCCGTCCTCACCAAAAATCGGATTGCCGGTGACCGAGACTGTCTTTCGGGTCCCGTCCGGGCGTGTTATGCAATGAACATACTTGTGAATGGAGTCTTTCGTCGACATTAACTGTGCAAACGGAAGATCTTCAGACGCTATAGGATTACCGTCGGTGTCGGTAATCTGGAATCCGTTGTCGTCGTACCGCATTTCACTGATCTCGCTTCGAGTGAGTCCGAACAGACGTTCGGCCTCCGTATTGGCGAAAATAATCGATCCGTTCGAGTCGACCATGGTAATCGCGGTCGGGTTGGTCTCGAGAATACGCATCATGAGTTCATGGTTGCGCGACAGCGCATCATGCGCGCGTCGTCTGCTCGAAACATCGACGAGCGTAATTACGATGCCTCCGGAAAGACGGCCTGTCGACTCGTACGGGCTTATGCGAACGAATACCCAGCCACCCGACTCGGTGTGTATTTCTTCATCTACCTGTTGCTTTTTCTCTGCGACGAGCCGGATATCGTCCATGAACTCAGCATAGGCCAGCTGGTGGCTCAGGTCGGTTATCGGGCGGCCGATATCGGTCTTGATTATATTGAAGTAGGACGTGACCGGAGGCGTGTACTTTCGTATACGCAGCTCGCTGTCGAGCAGGAGGGTGCCGACGTCGGTACCCGCGAGAATGTTGTCAATATCGTCGTTCAGGTCCGAGAGCTCTTCGATCTTCTTCTGATACTCCGAGTTCACGGTAATCAGCTCTTCGTTGACTGACTGCAGCTCCTCGTTCGTACTCTGCAGTTCTTCGTTCGAAGACAAAAGCTCCTCGTTCGTTGCCTGCAGCTCTTCGTTCGATGTTTCGAGCTCCTCAATCGTCGCCTGCAGATTCTCTTTCGTGTACTGCAGCTCGTTTTCGAGTTCGTGTACGCGTGTGCGCACGGACTCCTCTATATTGATTCGTTTGACGTCACCCGCAGCGAGCGGTCGCTTCTCCCCTTCCGTTTCAAAGAGTACGGCGAAGTATTTTTCGTCCATGATGGACCGTAAGGGTTTGATCGTAATCTGTACGTCCACGGTGTTGCCGTCATTCGTGACCGACAGCGGATCGAACACGAGCGGGCGACCTTCCTTCATGACAGTCTGCATACCTGACCCAAGCGGTATCGCCAGGTCGGTGTGTGCCATCTTGAGAATATCCAGATCCATCCGACCGAAGGGAAGTTTCAGAAAAGGACTTGCGTCTCCGAAAATATGCTGTACCTCCCGAGAGCTGTTTATGACCGCGCAGGGAGGCAGCTGATCCTCGATAAGCCGTTCGTACACTGCCTCGAATCCGCGGCCAGTCCTGCGGGGTTCGCCTGGTCTGTCCTGCCCCTTGATGCGGTTCCACGTGTCGTTCTGCGAGCCACGTTGTTCCCTGTTCACGGCGAGCTCGAGATCGGTGATCGACGGACGCGCGCCTTCACCCGGAGCACCCTCGTCGCTGCACTGATAGATCTTCCACTTGACGTCGTAACTGTCGAAATACCTCGTGTAATCGCCCACCGTTTCGCTCGAACCGAGCATCATGAAGCCGTGTTTCTGCAGCGAAAAATGGAAATTCGCCAGTATCTTCTTCTGCAATACCGGCTGCAGGTAAATCAGGAGATTGCGGCAGCTTATCAGGTCGATCTGCCGAAACGGTGGGTCCTTGAAAATGTTGTGATACGCGAAGACCACCATTTCGCGAATCTGCGGCGATATCTGGTAGTTATCGCCCTTGCGTATGAAATACTTCTGAAGGCGGTCAAGGCTGGCGTCGGCCGCGATGCTTTCAGGATACACACCGTACGAAGCCTGTTCGATGGCATCCTTGTCTATGTCGGTTGCGAAAATCTTGATGTTTGCGCTGAGGTCGTGCTCTTCGCAGTACTCGGAAATGACTATCGCGATGCTGTAGGCCTCTTCGCCCGTAGAACATCCTGCCACCCACACGCGTATGGGTTCGCCGGGGGTTTTCTTCCCCATGATCTGCGGTACGACCCGGTCCCTCAGCGCTTCAAAAGCTTCGGTATCCCTGAAAAACTTGGTCACGTTAATGAGCATTTCCTTGAACAGCGTGGTGATCTCGGTCGGGTACTGCTCCAGAAACGAAATGTAGCGGCTGATATCGCTGATCTGGTTAATTCCCATGCGGCGCTCAATGCGTCGCAGGATCGTACTCTCCTTGTAGAAGGACAGATCGACCCCGGTCTTCCGTTTAATGAGCATGAATATCCGGTTCAGGCTGCTCGAGTGCGTCGCGTACTGCGGGTCTTCGGCACGGCGGAGGCGGAAGTTGCCCTGCAGAAAGTTCATGAGCTCCTGCGGCAGTTTGTCCGCAGGCAGAACGTAGTCGACTACTCCCGTCGCGATAGCGCTCCGTGGCATACCGTTGAACTTGGAGCTTTCCTCGTCCTGTACCATGACAAGCCCGCCTTCTTCCTTGATGGCCCGGATGCCGCGGGTGCCGTCGCTTCCGGTCCCGCTCAGAACGATGCCAATGGCACGATCGCCCTGGTCTTCAGCGAGAGAACGGAAGAATATATCGATGGGAAGATTCAGGCCCTGTTCCTGCTCGGTAAGGAAGAGTCTGCCGTTGAACATGGTCATATTGGTTTTTCGCGGCATGAGGTATATTGTGCCGGGCTCTACCTGCAGACCGTCTGTCACCTGACAGATTCTTAAACCCGTATGTTTCGCGAGCAGCTCGCCCATGAGACTCTTGTAATCCGGGCTCAGGTGTTGCACGACCACGAACGCCAGTCTGTCGGTGTCCGGCATGTTGCCAAAAAACGCTTCAAGCGCTTCAAGGCCTCCTGCCGAAGCACCAATACCGACAATGTATGATCGTTCCTCTGCCTGTTCCATATGTATATCTACTCCTGATCGTGTTACCTGAGCGGAAGATGCTTCTGCAGCGATTCGAGAACCGTTTCCCGCGCGAATGGCTTGCTGATAAAGTCGTGAAACCCTGCGTCCAGAAACATTTCCCTGTCGCCCTTCATGGCGTGGGCCGTTATGGCAATCATTGGGGGTATTGCGCGACCTTCATCTGTCAGGTGACTGCGAATATCCCGAGAGGTTTCGATTCCGTCCTTTCCTGGCAGGGTTATATCCATGAAAATGAGATCGAAATCGTCCTTGCCTGTGCGCTCAAGCGCTTCGTATCCGTCGGTTACCGAGTGGACGGTGTGTCCCGCTTTCTGCAGGATGGTCTGCAGGACAAGAACGTTAATCGCGTTGTCTTCGACGACAAGAATGCGTGCCGGGGGCACGTCGGGGTTGTCGTGGGATTCCGTGTCGTTCGTTCCCCGGGTGGACGTATCGGCTGCCTCTATACCCGGAGGATCGTCCGAATCCGGGTGTGCAGCCCTGTGAAGGGGAACCGAAAAATAGAAGGTGCTGCCCTTCCCCTGATCGCTGTCCACGTACAGGTGGCCTCCCATGAGCTTGGCCAGACCCCGCGAAATCGCAAGCCCTATGCCCGTGCCCTGGAAGTGCTTCTGATAGCCTTCGTCTATCTGTGTAAAGCTGTCAAAGATTCGCCGCTGCATGTCCCGTGGAATCCCGACACCGGTGTCGCTGACCGAAATCAGCAGTTCTACCTGGTACTGGTTCAGTGTCTTCAGGGTGAGGCGCAGGCCCACCCGTCCGCTATCCGTAAATTTGATTGCGTTGCTCACAAGGTTGAATACGATCTGTCGAATCCGGAGTGCGTCACCAATAAAGGCTTCGGACGCGTCGATTTCCGAGTGAATGCTCAGGTCCAGCTGTTTCCGTTGCGCCAGAGGAACAAAAATTTCCTGCGTCGGTTCAACGATGGCCTCGACGGTGAACGGCTCTTTCGTCAGCGAGAGATTATTCTGTTCGATTTTTGAGAAATCCAGGATATCGTTCAGAATGGAAAGCAGGCTCTGTGCGGAGCTGTGCACGGTCTGAATGTAGGTTCTCTGTTCTTCGGTCAGATTGCTGTCGAGGCAGAGTTCGCTCATTGCCAGTATTCCGTTCATGGGTGTCCGGATTTCATGGCTCATGTTCGCGAGGAACATGCTTTTTGACTTGCTTGCCTCGATTGCTTCTTCCTTTGCGAGAAGCAGACGGTCCTCCATCTGTTTGCGATCCGAGATATCGAGCACTGTCGTCAATGATTCCGACTCGCCGTCTTCGTTCTCCACGAGGCGGCTCTCAAAACGGCACCAGATTTCCGCACCGTGGCGGTTTTGCACACGAATTTCCGATGAGTGTTGTCCACCACCGTTGAACACGCGTTGCAGGTGGTCGAAGAACGACGCGTGGTGATCCTGGGACAGAAAGACGATAAATGGCTTGCGGCGGATATACGCATGATCGGTCTTCAGTAGATGGACCAGATACTCGTTCGCGTCGGTTACCACGCCGTTTCTGGTCAGGATCATATAGCCGACTGGCGCTTTATCGAACAGTAACTCGTACCGTTTCCGGCTTTTTCGCAGTGCCGCCTCGCTCTTCTGCAGTTCCTGATTCTGAAGCTCCAGTTCGAGCTGATGTACCCGCATCTCGTACTCTACACGATCACCTGTTGACGACGCGTCACCGTGTGACTGTTCAATGGAACGTTCGGCCTCGCGCCGGATGTCTGCCTTGCCTTCTTCGGATAGCACGCTACGATCTCTCTTCGAGTGAGTCTGGGTTTCTTCCTAAGTATACTAAAACCGGATGCTGTCCCGCCAACCTGTTCTGACTCAGGAAGGCTGAAAGCGTACCCAGCGTAGAAGATCCTCGTATTCGGTGAACGACGGTATTCCCGGGTTGTCGCGAATTATCGTCTCGGGAGCCCGAAACAGGGCTCCTCGATCGGCCTGACGAATCATTGACAGATCGTTGTAGCTGTCGCCCGCGGCGAAAACCTCGAGATTCATGCCCTGAAACGCCGCGATCGCCTGCTTCTTTCCGTCACGCTGCCGAAGCACGTATCCGGTGATCACGTTCTGTTCGACCTGGAGACGATTACAGAGAATCATCGGGTTGCCGAGCTGCGGGGCAATCGCCTGCGAAAACTGCTCGAAGGTATCGGAGAGAATGACTACCGGAAGAATCTGCTGCACGGACCGCAGAAACTCGCTCGCACCGGGAAGTGGTTTCAGATCGGCCAGAATGCGCGCTATCTCCTGGAGTCCTATTCCGCTTTCTCGAAGCAGCCGTATGCGGTGATTCATCAGTTCGTCGTAGTCGGGAATCTCGCGTGTAGTAACGAGAAGGCTGTCGTTTTCGAAATGCCGGGCGACGGCTATCCACACTTCCGGAAAGAGCACGCCTTCCAGGTCAAGGCACAGTATTCGCATGAGCCGAGCGTATCATACTTTTCACCCTTCGAGCACGAACACGAATGACCGCTTTGATTCCCAACGTTTTGAATACGAATAATTACAGTTCGTAATTTGACATTCATGAAATACATCCGTATTATAGAGAAAAGTTGTCCTGCACGCGGCGCGCTCAACGCCCGTGGTACGCACACACCCAGCATCGACATCACAGCGTTAATACATACAGCGCAGGGAACAGCTTTGTATTCGTACAGCTCCGGGAAGGTATCTGTTTATGTCCGATAGTCACGCCGAAGAGGCGAACGTAAAGATCAAGCTTCGCAACGTGTACAAGGTGTTCGGTAAGAACGCTTCGCGCGGGGTGGAACTCTCCAAGCAGGGAATGGGAAAAGACGAGATCCTTAAAAAGACGAAGCTCGCCGTCGGTGTGTCAAACGTTTCGTTTGACGTGTACGAAGGCGAAACCCTCGTCGTCATGGGCCTCTCAGGATCGGGAAAAAGCACCCTTATCCGTTGCGTAAACCGGATCATGGAACCGACCGCAGGGGAGATCCTCATTGACGATGTGGATATCACCAAACTCAACGAAGAAGAGCTGCGGGAAGTCCGCCGGAAAAAATTCTCCATGGTCTTCCAGAGCTTTGCATTATTCCCGCACCGGAAGGTCATAGAGAACGTTGAATACGGCCTTGAGATACAGGGCGTCGACAAGGAGACGAGACGGGATAAGGCAGAAAAGGCCCTGAAGCTCGTAGGTCTCGGAGGTTGGGGCGATTATTTCCCCGAGAATCTGTCCGGTGGCATGAAGCAGCGAGTCGGTCTTGCTCGCGCGCTGAGCGTGGATCCCGACATCCTGCTCATGGACGAGGCATTCAGCGCGCTGGACCCGCTTATCCGCTCGGATATGCAGGACGAACTGATCGCGCTGAACGACCGGGTAAAAAAGACGATTCTGTTTATTACGCATGACCTCGACGAGGCGCTCAAGATGGGCGACCGCATTGTGCTCATGAAAGACGGTTACGTCGTACAGATTGGAACCCCGGAAGAAATACTGACGAACCCCGCAGACGAATATGTCGAACGCTTTGTAGCCAATGTGGATATTACCAAGGTGCTGACCGCGCAGGACGTCATGAAACAGCATTCGCCCGTGGCATACGTGAAAGACGGACCGCGTGTCGCGCTGCGAAAAATGAAAGAACACGGCCTCAGCGGCATGTTCGTCGTCAAGAGCAGCGGCGAGCTTGTGGGTCATCTGACTGCCGACAAGGCAGCGCAGGCCGCGAAGAACGAGGAAAAATGGCTCGATCAGGTTACCGATCGGGATTCAGTGCTTTCTGTGCCCCTCGATCAGCCGGTTCGGACGCTCTTCCCGATGGTGGAGGGCGGACACCCGATAGCGGTGGTGGACGACGAGCATCATTTCAAAGGTGTCATTGTTCGGGGTTCGATTCTTGCCGCGCTCGCCGAATCTCATTCGGAATCAACGACATCCGATGAGCCGTCGGATCTTGCGAGCCAGGTTCTGACGCAAGGTTCAAGCGACGACGACAAGGAGACAGAATAATATGGGAACACAGGAATTAATGGGGGATATTATCCCCAGAGTACCGCTTTCGGAGTGGATCGAAGTACTGCTTGACGTTCTGACCGGAGCGCTCTCAGGCGCAACCAGAGCCGTTTCGACAGTGTTCAGGAACGGTATTCGTGGCATAACAGGGTTTCTGGACGGGCTTCCGCCGATTGTACTCATTATCGTACTGGTTGGTATCGCATGGGCGGTGGCCGGTCGGCGTATTGCGATCGGATCGTTTCTGGGCTTTCTCTTTATCTGGAATATCGGGCTCTGGGGAGCCATGGTGTCAACGCTCGTGCTCGTGTTTTTCGCCACCATCATTGCCGTCATGCTTGGGTTGCCGCTTGGCATTGCCGCGGGCCTCAGCGACAGATTTTTCCTTATCGTAAAACCGATTCTTGACTTCATGCAGACGATGCCTGCCTTTGTGTATCTGATACCAGCCATACCGTTTTTCGGGCTGGGGGCGACGTCGGCGATAATGTCGACGGTCATTTTCTCGATACCCCCGACGATACGACTGACAGCGCTCGGGATACGACAGATAGACAAAGAGCTCGTTGAAGCGGCCGATTCATTCGGGTCCACCAC
>SKKC01000339.1 GCA_007121695.1 Spirochaetales bacterium
GCGGAGCGCCTGCACGTAAGCGTAAAAACTGTCGATTCGCACCGACTCAGCGTGTTCCGCAAACTCAAGGTCGGCTCGGCGATGCAACTCGCGCGCTATACTGTGGCGACACAAATTACCGCGTAAATCATACAATATCGTACGGATATCCTCCCTGAGCGTATTATCTTTCATACACATATATACGTATGTTGTGGTTGTGCAGGCACACTTTACCGCGGGAACCACGCAGATACACGTGTTTTCTGGTGAGCGCAGACTGATCGACCGTGTCCGGTTGGCTGTGCGCGACTGTTCGCCCAACACCACGTTCCCGAGTAACATTCACCTTATGGACGCGGCGAACCTCGACGACCCGAACGCCGAACAGCCGGGCGCAGCGAAAATTCTTTTATACACGCGGATTAACTCCTCCCTGCTCGAGAAGTCGGCACGCGCGGGCTTTAACGGGTTCCTGTCTGTGTCGCGCGTTACGTCGCGCCTGTGCGAGGCGATCGACTCGCTGTCAGCGGGACAGGCATTTCTTGACCACGAAGCGCTCGAAATTGTTCTGAACCGTAACGGTGTCAGTCCTGTCGTTCCGAATCACGATCACGTTGCCATTGAAACGCTGACGCCGCGCGAGCGCGAAGTGTTTGAATACCTCGTGCGCGGGGTTTCGATCCGCGAGATAGGCGCGCAACTTTCGATCAGCGAACGAACGGTTGAGGTGCACCGCAGGCGCATCCTCGAACGCCTTGGTCTGTCCAACGTCGTGCAGCTCTTTCACGTCGCGTTCCAGGCCGGCATTGTTACCCGCGACGAACTTCTGGCCGAATTTTCACAGCCCGACTGACTCCCGTCCCCGCTTTTCAGTTTGACCTCTCACGAACTCCGGTATAGCCTGACTATTCAGACCGTGAAATACACGGTATACGAGAGGAGTTTGTATACATGAGTACACAGAACACGAATGTCCGCCTGCACGGCGGGCTTCCGAAAGTAGGAATACGACCGACGATCGATGGTCGACGCAGGGGGGTTCGCGAGAGCCTTGAAGACCAGACCATGGGGCTTGCGAAGGCCGCAGCGCGTCTCATAGAGGAAAACGTGCGCCACGCGAGCGGGCAGGCGGTGAAATGCGTGATCGCCGATACCTGCATAGGCGGGGTCGCCGAAGCGGCTGCGTGCGCCGAAAAATTTGCGAACGAGAACGTCGGTCTGACCCTCACGGTCACCCCGTGCTGGTGCTACGGTTCGGAAACCATGGACATGACGCCGCTCGTTCCGAAAGCGGTGTGGGGATTCAACGGGACCGAACGCCCCGGGGCGGTGTACCTCGCCGCCGTGCTCGCCGCACATTCGCAGAAAGGCGTCCCGGCCTTCGGAATCTACGGTCGCGAAGTGCAGGAAGCAGACGACGGCAGCGTGCCGGACGACGTTGCTGCAAAGATTCTGCAGTTCGTCCGCGCAGGTATAGCGGTTGCGACCATGAAGGGCAAAAGCTACCTTTCCATTGGTGGCGTTTCCATGGGGATCGGGGGCTGCTACGTGACCGAGCCCTTCTACAAAGAGTACCTCGGCATGCGGAACGAGTACGTCGACATGAGCGAGCTTATTCGCCGCATGCAGGAAAACATTTACGATCCCGAAGAGTACGACAAAGCGCTTGCCTGGACAAAAAAGCACTGTGTGCCGAACACGGGAGACGAGCCGAATCCACCCGAGAACCAGCGGACGGCAGAGCAGAAAGAGTCCGACTGGGAAGTCTCGGTCAAAATGGCGATTATTACCCGCGACCTCATGGTCGGAAACCCGAAGCTCGCCGAGCTCGGTTTCGAAGAAGAGGCGAACGGACACAACGCGCTTGCAGCCGGCTTCCAGGGCCAGCGGCAGTGGACCGACTTCATGCCCAACGGCGACTTCATGGAAGCGATACTGACATCGTCGTTCGACTGGAACGGGATTCGCGAGCCCTACATGCTTGCGACCGAAAACGACAACCTGAACGCCATGTCCATGACCTTCGGCCACCTGCTGACGCAGCGTGCGCAGATTTTTGCCGACGTTCGCACCTACTGGAGCCCCGAGGCGGTCAAGCGCGTGACCGGGAAGGCGCTCACCGGCCGCGCCGCAGACGGCATGATACACCTTATTAACTCCGGCCCCGCGACGCTCGACGGAACAGGACAGCAGACCGAAAATGGCAAACCTTCCATGAAACCCTTCTGGGACATTACCGACGCAGAAGCGGATGCATGCCTCAAGGCGACGACCTGGTACCCCGGGGTAACCGAATACTTCCGCGGCGGCGGGTATTCATCGAGCTATCTCACCAAAGGCGAAATGCCCGTGACCATGTGCCGACTCAACATGATAGACGGTCTCGGGCCCGCCATGCAGATCGCAGAGGGCTGGGCGGTCGATGTCGACCCTGAAATTCACACGGTGCTCGATGCACGTACGAACTACACCTGGCCGACAACCTGGTTTGTCCCGCGCCTCGCGGACAACCCGAGGTTCCGCGACGCGTACACGGTTATGCTCAACTGGGGCTCGAACCACGGTGCGATAGGCTACGGACACTACGGAAAAGACCTTATTACCCTGTGTTCCATGCTCAGGATTCCCGTGTATATGCACAATGTACCCGAAGAAGAGATATACCGCCCGAGTTCATGGACCGCATTCGGCATGGATCTGGAAGGTGCCGACTTCCGTGCGTGCACGAACTTCGGCCCGCTGTACAAGGGGAGCTGACCATGCTGAAGGGAATACCGAGTATCCTGAGTCCCGATCTTCTGAAAGTCATTATGGAGATGGGACACGGCAACGAACTTGTAATCGGCGACGGGAACTTCCCGTCGGCCGCCTGGTCAAAGAAACTCGTGCGGCTTGACGGGCACGGCATACCCGAGATCCTCGACGCGCTTCTGAAGTTCTTCCCGCTCGACACATTTGTGGCACACCCGGCCGTCCTTATGGACGCTGCCGGGACGACACCTCCCGTCTGGGAGGAGTACCGGAAGGTCATAGAGCGTCACGAGGGAGAGGCCTTTGCGAAGGGCTTTGAGACCATGGAACGCTTCGCCTTCTACGACCGGGCAAAAGAAGCCTACGCGCATGTGGCAACCGGCGAACGCGCGCTGTATGCGAACATCATCCTGAAAAAAGGCGTGGTGGTAGAGACGGGCTGAGCAGGCGTCGGCCGGGACGCGCCTTAAACGGCTTTGTACGAGGTTGGCAGACCTCTCCAGTAGTATCCGCCTTTGTGCTGCACGCGCTCGATGCCGTGTTCGGACACAAACGAGCGGACGCGCTTCAGACAGTCTGCCGCAGCGTCGGTACCGTCGGGAAGCGGGCGCGAGTACAGCGTACGAGATGCATCGAGAAGCGACAGGACGAAGGAGGGCATTCGTCTGAACTCCGCGAGCGTATACACAACGGGGCTTATTTCGGGGCCAGTGTACTCGTGCGGTTCACCAAATCGCATTGCACGGGACCTCGGCGATTCACCCGAGCTCCTGAGAATCAGCAATATATCGATGTCGCTTTCCGGCCGAAATGTGCCCCGTGCATACGAGCCGACTAAAAAGAGTGCAAGAAGGTCGTCTCCGAAGATCAGAACTGCATGATCGCGGATGACATCCGTTACTTGTGTCATAATCGAATGGCCTGTTCAAAAAACGGCGTTGACCACGATAGAATGGCATCAACCTTGTTCATGGCCTCCTGTGCATCGTCTTTGGTGTAATCTTCCCACGGATCGACGTCGAGTGCTCCATAAAACGCAAGTTCGCGATCTCTACGTAACTCGAACGAATATCGAGCGACTTGCTCTACGTCTGCCCGCATGGGTTCCGGAAGAGCAGAGACGTTTTCCTTTACTATCTTGCCTACATCATGAAACTTAGGGGGCTCAATGCCAATGAGTCGCAGGCAACCCTTCAGAAGCAGCTCACAAATTTCCTGAGATTCGCGAACCGTATCCGCGTAGCTCAGCTCCGCGAACAGCACGTCCAGTGCTTTTCTTCGTGCGAGCGACTTACGGTAATATGTGATCGCGAGCGAGTCTGATTCCACGGTTATAAGTGTAGAGCATCGGTCTCTCTATCCGCAAGACAGACGGCGAGGTGGCGATAAGCACCAGCGGTGGTAGACAATCAAGACAATTGCTACGCCAGGTCGATAGAGTGTGTTAGGCTGATGGCTTATGGAAGATATACATCCGAATATTCTCTTTCTCATGAGTGATGAGCACCGCGCCGACGTCGCAGGTTATGCAGGCAACCCGGTTGTGCACACCCCAGTTCTGGACTTGCTGGCGGCTGGAGGTGTGGTGTTTCGGAACGCATATACACCCAGTCCAACCTGTATTCCCGCGCGTCAGTGCATTGCTGCCGGTCAGCTGCCTCGCACCTGCAAGGTCGAGACCTACGGTGAGGACCTCCCGCCTTTTTCGATGACGTTCGCGAAACGTCTGTCACAGTTTGGCTATGCTACGGTGTGCGCTGGCAAGATGCACCACGACGGACCTGATCAGATGCAGGGGTGGACGACTCGCATTGGTTCCGACATGAACGTGGCACCACGGTATATCGAAGGGTGTGATACGGAAAGCTACAGAATGTTTCGGCATCCATCCAGCTATCGCCGATGCGATGACGCCGGCGAGGTGTCGAGGGCAGGTGTCGGTCACGGCAGATACACTCACGATCGCGATGCGCACGCTCTATCCGGCACGCTTAGATTTATCGAGCATCATTTCACCGACGTCTTCGCCGACAAAGCCTCTCCAACGCAACCTTTGTTGCTGAAAGTCAGCTTTCAGAGACCGCACCTTCCCTATCTTACAACGGAAGAGAAAATAACCTACTACCTCAACCGTGTAAGTCCGTGGTTGGAAGAAGCTCCATTCGAGCATCATGCGCTGAATCGAGAACGTGTTGTCGTTGGCAAGGATGTCACGACAAGGGATGTCCAGAAGGCGACTGCAGCCTATTATGGTATGGTAGAAGAGATAGATGCCGACTATGGAGAGGTCCTCAAGCATCTCGCGCTCGTTGGTCAGGATATTGACGACTGGTGGGTTGTATTTACGGCTGATCACGGCTCTATGCTTGGCGAACACGGAGTCTGGTCCAAGGGTAAGTTCTACGAGGGATCCGTGAGGGTGCCACTTCTGATACGGCCGCCGAAAAGCATTCGAGAACGGTGGGGTATATCGTCGACGAACACGCGATATGTAGACCAGAACGTGAATCTATGCGACCTGTATGCAACCATATGCGAGGCTGCCGGCGTTGCGTTTCCTGAAACAGCGTCCACCGTTCAAGGTGCTGGACTGGATTCCCGAAGCCTGGTTCCTTTAATGTCGACCGACGATGCGTACGTTAGCTGGGACGACGAGTCGGTCAGTCAATACCGGGGTGAGGAAATCATGATCAAGCGTGGAAACCTCAAATATCAGTTTTATGAAAACGCGCCGGTTCCCGAAATGGCCGAAGTTCTTTTTGATCTCGATGTCGATCCATGTGAGTCTCGTAATTACATCGATTCACCGCAGTATGCTTCTGCTATTGAGGTTTTCCGGGCAAGGTGCGCGAAGCTAGGTTTTGGATCAAATGTAGACCCCGGATACGTGAATGCCGGGTACGATGAACTTGAATCGTCTCTTCCAGGTGCTCATTCGCTGTAGTTTTCCTGGCGAGCGTAGTCGTTTCCAGACGCGTGTGTACCGACCGACGTGAGAACTGCGATTAAGTCGACGTTTCTGCGAGTACGCGCAGGATTTTAGCAGTACCTTACGTGCCATGCATACGATTATTTCCGGCGGTACTGGCTTCATTGGCTCCCGGCTTGTCGATCATATGCGCTCGTCGGGGCACGACATTACCGTGCTGACGCGATCGCCGCAGCGGGTGCCAGAAGGGGTTCATGCGGTGGAGTGGCATCCCGAGTCCGGGGACCTGGACCCGCGAGCCCTGAGCGCAGTGGATGCGGTGGTGCACCTCGCGGGCGCGGGTATTGCCGACGCAC
>SKKC01000410.1 GCA_007121695.1 Spirochaetales bacterium
CGGGGTGTGCCATGGAGCCGGCGAAGGCCCGGGTTCCGACGACGAATCCCGCGTCGCGCATGAAGTACTGATTCGGAAGCGGGGGAATATCCCACCCCCGGGGCTCGAGAAACGAGGCAAGGCTGTCACGCCGAATGGGCAGGCCGGTAATCAGCAGACCTGCCAGCTGTGTTGGCGTCAGTTCGTCGAGCTCCGCTCTCCGTGACGCAGCGGGCTCGTCGGTGCAGACAGCCTCGAGCAGATTCGCCCGCAGATGCCCGTTTTCGAGGGCCCGAACCAGCAGGTCAGACAGTTCATGACATTCGCATAACGAACCAAGTACGCCCGAGAGCACCTGATGTTCACGCTGCACGACCGACATGGGAACAATGTCGTTGTACAGGAGTTCTTCCGCGCGCGACGGGGTCATCCGTTCGATTTCGAGTCCGGGCGTGTGAACCACGACCGCCTCGAGCGGTGCGATTTCGGACTGTACGCTTAAGGGGTCTCTGATACTCATATTGTACCCATGATACTGCATGTGAAGGGCTTCGGCCATTTTGACCGGCTGGGCATCGACGTGCTATATCTGTGCGGGTTATGGATACACTTCGGATCAGACACATACTGCAGCAGACAGCAGGTACAACCTGCGCAATTCGCGGCTGGGTACGCACGTGCCGCCACACGAAGAACGTCTCCTTCGTCGAGCTGAACGACGGCTCGTGTCTGTCGAACCTGCAGGTTGTCTGCGACGAGAACACGGTCCTGACCGACGAGGATCGACACGCGCTGCAAACCGGAGCCAGCGTGGAAGTACACGGGACGCTTACCGAAAGCCCCGGCGGGAAACAGACGGTAGAGCTTCTGGCCACGTCTGTGGTCGTTACCGGCGGTGCTCCGGCCGATTCCTATCCGCTGCAAAAAAAACGTCACAGCTTCGAGTTTCTCCGCGATATTGCCCACTTGCGATCACGAACGAATACCTTCGGGGCGGTCGCCCGGGTCAGGAACACGCTTGCGTCCGAAATTCACGCGTTTTTTCAGTCGCGCGACTTTCTCTGGATCCACACACCGATAATTACCTCGCTCGACGGTGAGGGTGCCGGCAACCTCTTTCAGGTGACGACCATGGATCCTGCTGCCGTACCACAGTCGGAAGACGGGACGGTCAATTACCGCGAGGATTTTTTCGAGCGCCCCTCCTTCCTTACGGTAACCGGGCAGCTGCACGTGGAGTCCTACGCGACGTCTCACGAGCGGGTCTATACCTTCGGACCGACCTTCCGCGCCGAGAACTCGAACACCAGCCGCCACCTTGCCGAGTTCTGGATGGTGGAACCGGAACTGGCCTTCTGCGACATAGACGGAAACATGGATCTCGCCGAGTCGTTTCTCAAGACGGTACTCACGGGCCTGCTCGACACGGCAACCGAAGACATGGCCTTCTTTGATCTGCGCATCAGACCCGGACTGCTCGATATGCTTTCGGGGGTAATAGAGAAGCCATTCGTTCGTATTACCTACACAGACGCGATAGCCGAGCTGGAACGATCCGGGAAGTCTTTTGAGTATCCGGTGCGCTGGGGTTCGGACCTGCAGAGTGAACACGAGCGCTACCTGACCGAAGAGCGGTTTGGATCACCGGTCATAGTCACCGACTACCCCGCCGGTATCAAAGCCTTCTACATGAAGCAGAACGAACATGCCTCAGACGACAGGCGGACCGTTCGTGCAATGGACGTGCTGGTGCCCGGTCTCGGAGAAATAATCGGTGGAAGCGAACGCGAGGACCGCTACGATCTGCTGGCCGCCCGTATGGATGAACTCGGGCTCGACCGGGACATGTACGGCTGGTATCTGGACCTGCGAAAGTTCGGGACGGTACCGCACTCGGGCTTTGGCCTCGGCTTCGAGCGCATGCTCATGTACGTGACCGGCATGCAGAACATCCGGGACGTCATACCATTTCCCCGGACGGTTGGCGGTCTTCGGTACTGAGCCGACCACGGCCACAGCTCTAGTTCTGCAGAATCAGCGGCGAGAGCGCGGTCACGGCTGCGTGTTCGGGTGAAAGTCCCCGCGCCGCCTCCATGAGCAGGATTGCCCGGGCGGTTTCGCCCGACGTGTGGCTGCGCGCCGAGCGCATCACAAGATCACGCACCGTCATGTCAAGCTGCCGGTGCTGCACGCGATCGAGCCCCGCCGACGAATACACCGCCTGCTGGGCCTGGTACGCTCGCACGATGCGTGGGGTACCGTCCGGGTCATTGTCAGCCGGTTTCAGTATCCAGTCGGGATCCGTCGTGGTTTTTTCCGAGACAATGTCGCCTGCATTCCGGTCTGTGTCAGAAATCTCGCCAAGCGCATCGGCGAACGACACCTCAGGAATATCGGACGGGGAATGGTACAGCAGGTCTTCGTGCATCGCGTGTAGCCAGCGCTCGCGTATACCGGTCAGCACCTGTGGATCGGGTGATGTGTCGGTGTATCCGAGACGGCTCAACTCTGATCGGGCAAACCCTTCGAAGTCCACGCCTGCGGGAACCAGCACGGGTTCTCCTGCCTGCAGCCTGCGAAGCATTCGCCGCACCTTCCGGAACCATGACGATTCACGAATGAGGCGTCGCAGGTTTGCCGCCGTCTCGCGGTCCGGTCGCAGATTACCCTGCGGCTCCATAATGAAAATCAACAGCGGCAGCACTTCGGGTTCGTTCCGTGCGAGAATCATCGTCAGAAGATCAGCATAGCGCGCGGCCTGCTCCGGGTTTGTGTCCTGATCGACACCACCTGCCTCGTCAATGCGAAACAGTCCACCCGCAATCCGCAGTGCCCGGGCCGGATTCAGCTGCAGAAGCGCCTCGATGAGACGAAGCATACGTCCGTCAAGCGTATAATCGCCTTCGACCTCGCGCATGATCCATGCTTCGCACGATGCTCCGCCCCGCGCGAGCGCAGCCCAGGCCTCGTTCTCGTCCGTCCGAAGTGCGCGTGCAAGCACGTACTCTGCCTCGGCAAGCGTGGTCGGTTCGGTGGGGATCGCGATGTTCAGGGCTTTCCCCTCTACCCGGTCCGTATGCGTGCGGACCGCCTCGGCGCAGGCACACAGGTTGTCGTTGTCGAGTCGTAACTGCCCGGAACGCTCATCGGCTGCGCGGGCGAGTCCCTCGACCACCGGACCGTGCAGCAGGCCCAGAAATACCGCCGACACGGACGGGTCAAGCAGTCCGTCGCGAACCACCGACGCGCGATCCCGGTCGGCAGCTGGAATATCCGTCCATGCAGCAGTGAGATCGGCGGCTGCCTGCGCGCG
Organism: Spirochaetales bacterium; assembly: GCA_007121695.1. GTDB lineage: Bacteria > Spirochaetota > Spirochaetia > DSM-27196 > SKKC01 > SKKC01. The sequence goes on from SKKC01000410.1 coordinate 3,293, forward strand.
GACTGCCTCGTTCAGCAGTCGCTCGACCCCTGCGCTCACCGGACGGCCGTTCAGCCTGGCGGCGCGCCAGAAATCTTCAAACATCGCGTCAACGCCAAGTTCACCGGACTCTCGAAGTCCGCAGAACTCGGCGACCAGCGGCTCGGACGGGTCTGCGTCTATCCGGGCCGCGCGCGACAGATATTCGCGCAGCGGCGCAGAGTCGAGCAGCGTTTCGAGGCGTTGCCGTTCCGGATTCGGTTGTTGCGTATCGCTCATTGTTGTGTTCCCTGTTGTGATGTGTGTGCCAGGAGCCGTGTCAGCTCCCGGTCAAAGGTCGCGGCAAACGCCGCCCGTTCCTTCGTACCAAACTGGTCTTTCTGCGAGAGAACCGCACCGGATTCCCTGAGCTCTTTCATGTAGTCGCGAATACTCAGCCGCTCGCCGATGTTCTCGCGGGTAAAGAGCGTCCCCCTGTCGTTCATGACACAGATATTCTGCTCGACAATGCGCGCAGCCAGGGGAATGTCCCTCGTAATTACCATGTCACCCGGTACGATCGCGGCGAGAATGTGCGCATCCGCGTCGGCGCGTACGACCGTCTGCACGTGCCTGCCCCGCCTGAGCGGTACGGGTCTGTTCGCGACAAAAACCGCCGGTACGCCTGTTCTGTCAGACGCGCGACTGACAATCTCGCGAACCGATTTCGGACAACTGTCTGCGTCGATCCAGATAGTCATACCACAGACGCACTGCAACTCGCGATCAGCGCGCGCACTTCGCCGGTATGCGATACCGGTTCGAGCGAGAACGCCCCGGTGCCGCCTGCGACAAAGGCGCTTTCCCCCCGGGACAGGCGAACGCCACCGGGCTCTATCGTAACAGCCCCCGCCGTACACAGCACAATGGCCGGGCACCCCGAAAGATCGACTGTGGATACACCGCTGACTGGCCTGGCCTCGAGCAGTCTGAAGTCGGGCACCTCGCAGGCAAACTCGCGCACCCCCGAAACAGGCGTCCCCGGGTTCACGAGCCGTGGCGCAGCCGGAGTAAAGTCAACGATCGCGAGCAGTTCGTCGACGTCCATGTATTTGGACGTGAGCCCCGCGCGAAGTACGTTGTCACAGTTCGCCATGATTTCGAATCCGAACCCCCGCAGATACGCATGCACAAGGCCCGCGCCCTGATACAGGGCATCCCCCGCCTCGAGGCGAACCACATTCAGAAACAGCGGCGCGAGTATGCCCGGGTCGTTTCCGTACTGTTCGCGCAGGTTCCTGACCCACGCCAACCGGACCTGATCGTCCACCGCTCCGCGGGATCCGTAGATGTGCTCCGGGTCGGCGTCCGGCAGCAACAGTCTGGCACAGGCGGCTTCGACATCCGTTTCGGACATGGCCAGAACGGTCTCGAGAACTGTTCGTGTGTCGTTCACGGGTATTCCGGCGCTGCTCAACAGCGACGCGCTGTCATCCGGATCCCGAAACCCGCTCATGGCCCAGAAGGGTCCAGCCGCGTACATGAGCTCCGGTTTGTGATTTCGGTCCTTGTAGGTGCGTTCCGCAGCGTCTATCGGGACACCATTCGCCTCTTCTCGCGCGAAGCCCTTCGCTGCCTGCTCGCGACTCGGGTGTACCTGTATACTCAGTGCGCGCGACGCGGCGAGCAGCTTGAACAGAAAGGGCAGCTCGCGCACCCCCTGCGCGGCGACCGGGCCAAGCATATCGGCGGGGCGGGTCGAAATCAGTTCATGAAGCGAGACGAGCCGACCGTCGGGCTGCTGGGCGGTACTCGATCCGGCGGGATGCGCACCCATCCACAGCTCGGCGACAGGACTCCCGTCCGGCTCGCTTCCAAGAAAGCGGGGAATAGCGTCGGGATCGCCCCAGTCGTAGGCTTTCTGTTGATTCGTGAGCCTGAGAACCATTGAACTATCGCGTCGCGGTCTCGACGACGAGCCAGAAATCTTCGCTGGCTCCCATCATCTCCACAAAAGGCAGATACCACTCGACCCGGTTCCCGTCCCAGGTCGGTTGCAGATGCGAAGGTGCTCCGTCGACCCGAGCCGTGCGTATACGCAGGGGCATTTCGACGGCAAAGGAAAAGCCATTGTCCGCAAAGAGAAAGCCCATAAACGCGAGCATTTCCTCCATTTCCGGGTCTGGTTCTTCGGCGCTGTCTGCCTCGAGGCGTCTGCGCAACAGAAAACTGCCATCGCTGCGGCGTTCGAACAGAAAGGAATCACCGTCGCCGGCAAGATTCGAAGCCGTGCGTACATCGTCATATCTGACCCGGATTTCCTGGACCTGGTACTGTTCGTCGTCCCCGTACATGTTTTCTACCGACCGGGTGTAGGTATCCTGCGAAAGCACGGTGATTCCGTCTCCGACAAAGTCGTCGAAAAAATCCGAGCCGATACTTCCGTTCATGCCGCCGGTGGCATCGCCCATTTCGGAAAACTCAAGCGATACGGCCATGGCAACGCGGTGTTCCGCGCTCCCGTCGGCCTGGATAACAAGTTCGTCTTCGTAGTCAATACAGCCCGACGCGACCAGTACGGTGATCGCGAACAGTACAAAACAACGTCTCATATCCTGCCCCCTCTGTGCCTCGCCATTGTACGGAGCAGTCAGGCTAAAAGCTACCCCCGCCGAGACTCACCGATACGTTGAGGCTGATCGCAGGCCCTGAATC
>SKKC01000423.1 GCA_007121695.1 Spirochaetales bacterium
ACCCGCAAACGATATCCGTTCGACAAAGGTTTCGATTGAAGCGCGTATTTCCCCATCGTCCAGAACAGCGCTCGCAAACCTGCACACCGCAGACTCATACGCTTCGTCGGTCGCGGTCCAGGAGGTAAACTCCTTGGACTCCCTCATGGCTTTCGTGAGATATCCGGTCAGACGATCCTCGTCGATAGGCCAGGTGCCGACAAGAGTCTGGAACACGAAATATTCCGTATTCCGGTCCGGCCACGGCTCTGTTCGATACCGCTCGGCAAGCGTTGTCCAGCTCCAGACTGCCTCGGCCCATTCATGGGGTATCTCTGAAAGCACCAGCAGTCTTGCTCTGGTGTCTTCGCTCCGTTTGGTGTCGTGGGTACTGGTAGTGAGCATGGAGCGCGGCAGAGACACGCTTCGGTCTGCCATTCGCTCGTGAAACGCCGGAACGGACATGCCGAACGCATCGGGTTCGCCTCCGACTTCGTTCAGCGCAACAAAGCGATTGTAGCGGTAAAACGTCGTGTCCTCTGCGCCTTTCGCCATGACGGGACCGCTGAGTTGCTGAAAACGCATGACAAAATCGCGCTCCACGTCTCCTGTTACCTCGAGCGTCAGAATCCGTCGCAGAAAATCGAACAACTCTGCGTCCAGATCGTCCCGGCGTTCCTGTGCCCGCTGTACCGCCTGCTGTATGCGTTGCCGGTCTGAATCCCTGATCGTTTTCGTTTCTGCCCGGATATAGGTCCGGTATACGTGAAACGACGACAACACCTCACCGAGGGCCGCATGGATTTCGTCGCGACTGAAATCCCGGTATCGTCTGTTTCGGTAACAGATCTCCAGAAGCATTTCCGTAAGACGATTCACGTCGCTGCCGAGCAGATCCTGAATTACGTTCAGCTTGCTCTGCCGCAGCAGTTCGTCGTAGTCGACCTTTGCCTCGATGTATGCTTCGTAAAAGTCGGTAAGCGTCTGCTCTGCCTCGCGTGCGAGGAGCACCGCGTGAAGATCGCTCAAGAAATCGTAGCCGGTTGTGCCGTGTATAGGCCACGAATCCGGCATGTACTCGTTCGGTGCGAGAATCTTTTCTCCTACTATCCAGGCTTCCGGGGCCCGATGTCTCAGACGCTGAAAATACTCTTCCGGATCCCGTAAACCATCCGGATGATCGATCCGAAGTCCATCGACCTTTCCTTCCCGAATCCAGGACAATATCAGATCGTGCGTGTCCTGAAAGACGTCTTCGTCTTCGGCCCGAATCGCAATGAGGTTGTTGATATCAAAGAAACGCCTGTATCCGAGATCGCTTCGGGCGATTCGCCAGTACGCGAGCCGGTAATTCTGACGTTCCAGCAGTTCGTCAAGACGATCGGGATCGGAGTTTACAAGGTCAACTTCGGCGTCGACAGCGCGGCGTACGTGTGGCGCATCGTCGAGTATCACTTCAAGCCGTTTCCGGATGACCTCCTTGTCCCGGTGCCGCCGACGCGTTGTCGCCCTGTCGTCCGCGCTTGGCAGAGGTAGATAGTCCAGCGCGCTCGCCAGAAACTCGAGTTCCGCGTGTTCTATCCGTGATGCCGCGCGGAACAGCAGCTCGGACAGGCTCCGTGGATCGACAGGGACACGATGTTCAAAGTACCTGACGTGGAAGGCGCCACCGTCGCGGACCAGCTGTATATCGCCGGACTCGATGACCCTCCCGAAATGATCGCCAAGAACAGGCAAAAGTACGCGGTTCTGTATGTTCTCGCTGTCCTGGGCGTATTTCCAGTCTACATCGAAGTAGCTGGCGAAACGGCTCCGCTGGCCGTTCTCGAGCACATCCCACCACCAGCGATTTTCCGGGCCAGACACGGCCATATGGTTGGGCACTACGTCTACGATGTGTCCCATATTCGCAGCACGCAACGCAGAACACAGGGCGGAGTGGGCTTCCGCTCCGCCGAGTTGTTCGCTGACTTTCGAGTGATCGACGACATCGTAGCCGTGCGTGCTGCCGCTTGACGCCTGCAGGTACGGAGAACAGTACATATGGCTTATACCGAGGCGTGACAGATACGGTACGAGCCCCGCTGCCTCACGAAAACCGAAATCGGGAGATAGTTGCACCCGGTATGTTGATAATACGTTCACCTGTCTGACTCCCTGTTCCGTGGCAGATTGATCCGAACCACGGTACGTGTACCGTCCTGCTCCATGCTCACCCCGCCATGGTGCAGCTCAACTATCGCTCGTACAATCGAAAGACCGAGACCGCTCCCCCGCGATCCACGGCTGTTCTCCCCGCGGTACAGGCGGTCGAACGCGTGTACGGTGGTTTCCTCGTCGACGAACCCGGTATTCCCGACTTCAATCACGACAGACAATCCCTGTTCGCGAATTGTGGCCTCGACATGCCCCCCTGCATCCGCGTACTTCACTGCGTTATGTACCACGTTTGATACGGCGCGTACCAGCAGACGATCGTCGCCTGTGAACAGCAGGTCCTTCGCGTGAAAACTGCTTGTGAGCGCACGCTCCTGCAGCATGGGCTCGAATCGCAATCTCAACGTCTGCAGAAAATCGACGGCGTGTATCGGTTCCAGCAGTATGTGCTGTTCTGGAGCCTCCAGAGAGTTGAGTTCACGAAGATCCTGCACCAGATCGTCGATACGATCAACTTCCGTGTATACCCGTGCGAGTCGGTCCGGGGTCGGTTCAATGACACCTTCTATCATGGCTTCGAACTGCGTCTTTACCGCTGCCACAGGAGTCCGCAGATCGTGCGCTACATCCTGCGCCCACTGCCGGCGCAGCCGCGCCTCCTCAAGCAGCTGTGTCTGCAGCCTGGAAGCCGACCCTGCGATTGTTCGTATTTCGCTTGCCTGACTTTCCGGAAACGAGACATCGCGATGTCCGTCGGCGAGAAGTTCAAGGCCGGACGCAACCGCAGAGGTTTGCGCGGTAATGCGTCGGGACAACAGACCCGCGACGGCGGTTGCAAGCGCAAACGCCACCAGAACAACCAGAACAAGCGTCCACGCCAGTGACACCAGAAACTGACGGTTCGCCGGATCGCCCATGAAACCAAGCGTCCCGGCGCTGAGAAAACCGACAATCTCATCTGCGTGCAGGAGGGCGGACGGTGGCTGCAACCCATCTATGCCCCTGAACTGCCCGCCACCGGATACCGAGATCTCCGCTGTATCCAGTATTTCACCGTTTCTGTACAGAAACACCGCGCGTCCGTTTTCCTCGAAGACGTACACGTACTGGTTCTGCGACAGAAACGGAAGCAGTGAGTCGGCGAGGCTGTCATGATCAAGCGCACCTTGCTGCCTGAACGACCGGGACACAATGGGCAGCACCAGATTCTGTATACGCTGGTTCCGGTGCATATTCCATTCAAGCAGACTCCGTCGTACGCCTGCAAACAGAAAGGTCGATGCAACAATTATGAGAACCAGCAGGGAGACGATCATCGCAAGGAAGGTCCGGGCAAAAATGGATCGCATGACTAGTCGTCCCCTGTGTCGACGTCGCCACAGAAACGGTATCCGTATCCGCGCACCGTTTCGATCCAGTCCTCGTTCCCGAGCTTGTGCCTGATGTTCGCGATATGTGTATCGACGGTACGCTCGGATCCGTCGTGCATGTAGTCGAGGCACTCACCGAGAATCGCTTTTCTGCTTTTGACGACCTCGCCGTGCGAGGCGAGATACGAGAGTATTTTCCATTCGCTCGCAGTCAGATCAAGCGGAGCTCCATCCATGTATGCCTTATGTTTTTTTCGATCGATGGACAGTTCCGATTCCTCCAGATGCCAGTGCGAGGTTTCGGACCGTGTAACGTCGTCTGATTCTCCCGTCGTCCGCCGCAGCAGGGCATGGGCTCTCAGTACAAGTTCTTTCGCCGAGAACGGCTTTACGACATAGTCGTCCGCTCCTATCTCGAAACCGGTAATCCTGTCGCTTTCCGACTCCCGCGCAGTCAGGAATATTAACGGCACATCGCTGACCCTTCGTATCTTCTTTGCGAGAACAAAACCATTCTCGTCCGGCAGCATGACGTCAAGAATCAGAAGATCCGGATTCTGAACCTCGATGGCCTGGAGCACTCCCTGTGCCTGAGAAAACTCTGTAACATCTGTTCCATCTATCTGAAAATACTGACTGACTGCGTCACGAATAAGGTCATTGTCTTCAACAATAAATACGAGTGCCATGGGTCTCTCTTTTCCAGTACCTAGAAATAACGAATCTGCCGTTCGAGGACCTGGGTCTCCGTTCTCAGAGAGGTACCAGATTGATCGACTTGAACATGTTCTGATCTCTGAATCCAGTTTCCAAGCATATCTGTCGTGTACTCGAGGGTTCGGGTCGTTGTCACGTTGTCGGCCGCCTCGTACCGGCGCTCGGAGTGTAACCACCCGTTCTCGCAGTATCTTCGCTCGATTCTTCTCCGTACAGCTCCGTCCGGATCGAAGACCTCAGTCAAACGCACGCGTCCGTAGGCATCGTATGCGTAGCGTATGACCTCCGTCAGAGCATTGTTCTGATCGAAGTGCTCCTCCCGCACAAGTCGACCCTGCGGGGAAAAATGAGAGTGGACGCGTTTTACGATCCCTCCATCGGGGAACAGCAGCGTCCAGGTCTGCATGAGATGCGACTGGATCTGATCGTAGTGTCGGGTCCACTGCAAGCGGCCGGAACCATCAAACTGTGTCTGCTCTTCGACTGCACCGTCCCGATGGTTGATGTTCCGAACTCCGACGACAAGGCCGGAACCCGTCCGTTCCGTAACCTGGACGGGAACATCCGAACCATCGTAGCTGTACTCGTATACCCATTCGATGGCCCCCTCGACGTTGCGGCTCTGCCATTGCACAAGTCGCCCACCGGGATCATAGCTGAAACTGCTTCGCCACCGAAAACGCCCCTGTTCATAACGGGTCTGTGACGCCACGGCTCCAGTCCGATGGAAATCCATACTTAGTACGGGGATGCGCTCGTCGTCCGCCTCGATCCGGAACACCCGCAGCGCTTCGACCTCGCCGTGTACACGCGCGATCTCCGGAACGGTAGGTGCGTAATCGTGCAGGAAGGAAAAATCCGTTTGCGCATACAGAGGGAGCGCCTGCAGGACTACGACCATGCTCATGGCAATGCGTGCTGTTACTTTCATACACCGTCCGGAGAAGCACGAAAAACAAAAAGACCGGCCCGCCGGATGAACACATCAGACGAAAGGCCGGCCGGAACTTGACAAAAACTGCAGACGAACAGCCTGGCTATTTCGCCGCTGCGTACAGTTCGCTGACGCGATTCCAGTTCACAAGATTGAAGAACGAAGAAATATACTCCGGGCGTCGGTTCTGATACTTGAGATAGTAGGCGTGTTCCCACACGTCCAGTCCGAGAATCGGGGTCTTCCCGTCGGTGACAGGATTGTCCTGGTTCGGGGTGCTCGTTATTTCCAGCTTACCACCGGAGACCACAAGCCATGCCCACCCGCTTCCGAAACGTCCAGCTGCAGCGTTCGAGAACTGTTCCTTGAACTCTGCAAACGAACTGAACGCCGAGTTTATCGCCTGTCCGATATCTCCTGAAGGCTCTCCACCACCGTCCGGTGAAAGAACGGTCCAGAACAGGCTGTGGTTCAGGTGCCCGCCACCGTTATTTCGAACTGCCGTGCGAATGTTCTCCGGCAGAGAAGCGTACTCGGCGACAAGCTTTTCAAGTGCCCAGTCGGCATACTCTGTACCCTCTACGGCAGCATTCAGCTTGGTTACGTAGCCACCATGATGCTTGTCGTGATGAATCCGCATCGTCTGTTCGTCGATGTGGGGTTCAAGCGCGTTGTACGCGTACGGTAAATCCGGCAATGTAAATGACATATAGTCTTCCTCCTCGTGTGTTTAATGCCTCGGAGTATAGCATACTAAAAAAACGGCGTTCCGTGCACTCAGGAGCTGAATAATCCTACAG
>SKKC01000434.1 GCA_007121695.1 Spirochaetales bacterium
AAACACGCTGTCCATGGCCTTCCGATCGACCGCGACTGCTCTGCTTGTCGGTCTCGTGTACGCCATTGCCGTCGAGCGGGGACAGCTGCCCGGTAAACGCTTTTTCGAGCTCGTGCCGCTGGTGCTGCTGGTTTCTCCGCCCTTCGTCGGCGGGCTGGCCTTTATCTTTCTGCTTGGGCGAAACGGACTTATTACCAGCCAGTGGCTGGGTCTCGAGATATCGCTCTTCGGCCGCCCGGGTCTGTGGATAGCCCAAACCCTTTCGTTCTTTCCCGTGGCCTTCATGATCCTGAGGTCAAGCCTTCAGAGCATAGGTGGGACGCTCGATAACGCTGCCCGGGGACTCGGTGCGAGCCGAACGAGGGTTCTGTTTTCTGTGACGATCCCTCTGCTCGTACCGGGTTTGCTCGCTGCAGCGCTGTTCATAGGCATTATCGTGCTTGCCGACTTCGCCAACCCGCTTCTGATCGGGGGGCGCTACCGCGTGCTTGCAACCGAAGTGTTTTCGCAGCTGACAGGCTGGGCAGACACTGGCATGAGCGCGGCACTCGGTATCATCCTGCTTGCACCCGCTGCGGTGTTTTTTCTACTGCAACAGATTCTCAGTCGCAGGACTTCGGGACGATACGTCACGGTTGGTGCCCGCTCGTCTCGGCTGCCGCAGGTCGGCCTTCCCGGACCGCTTCGCGTGCTGCTGTTTCTGTTCTGCCTGCTCGTCGCTGCCTACACCGTGCTCACCTTCGTTGTCATTTTTGCCGCGGCGGTCGTCCAGCTGTGGGGAATAAATTATACGCCTACGTTGACCCACATACAGCGGTCGCTGCGTCACTGGCCGGAACTCCGGAACAGTCTGGTTTTTGCCGCAAGCGCGGCCGCTCTGTGTACCGTTGTCAGCTCTGTCAGTGCCTATCTCGTACACCGTTGTCGGGTGCCGCTCTCCACCGGACTCGACCTTGCGACCCTGTTGCCGGCGGGCATACCGGGAACGCTGTACGGTGTTGCGCTGGTCACGACGTTTTCCCGCTTTCTACCAGGCTTAAGCGGTACCGCGATGCTCATTGTGCTTGCCATGGCTGCGTCGTACATTCCCGTTGGATATCGGATCAGTTCGGCAGCGCTGCAGCAGATGCAGATGTCCCTGGACGATGGAGCACGCAATCTTGGCGCGCACCGCATGCAGGTATTTCGTGACATTACCGTCCCGCTCACGGGAAACGCGCTTTTTACAACCTTTGCATATGCATTTATCCGGTCCATAGGGACGGTGAGTGCGGTGGTTTTTCTTGTCTCGTTTGATACGATGGTGTCGTCGGTCATTATTCTGAACCTTGCCGAACAGTCGAGCTGGGGACGGGCGGCGGCATTGGCGTCCATGCTCGTGCTCATTACCTTTGCCGGACTCGCCGTTGTCCGTCTGGTTTCGGGCACGAAATGGAACAGGATGTTTACGAGGTAATTCCGTAAGGAGTCATGAGTGTCGCACCTTGAGTTGACTGGAATAACAAAGTCCTATGGTGATGTTCGCGCGGTCGACGGTGTATCGTTGTCGGTCAAACCCGGCAGCTTTTTCACCTTGCTGGGGCCAAGCGGCTGCGGGAAGACGACCCTTCTCCGTCTGGTAGCAGGATTTCTGCACCCAGACGCTGGAAGCATTTATCTCGGTGGACAGGATCAGGCTGGCATCCCTGCCGATCGCAGAAAGGTCGGGATGGTGTTTCAGGACTATGCGCTGTTCCCGCACATGACGGTCGAGGCAAACATTGCCTACGGGCTGAAAATGCATCGGATTCAGAAAAGCGATCGGCGTGATCGCGTCGAGTCGATTATGCGGCGACTTGACATCGGCGATCTGGCGAAGCGGTTTCCGCATGAGCTCTCCGGGGGCCAGCAGCAGCGCGTCGCCGTTGGCCGCGCGGTCGTACTCGAGCCACTGCTGCTTCTTATGGACGAACCCTTAAGTAACCTCGACGCGAAACTCAGGGTGCGGATACGTGCAGAGCTCAAGGAGCTTCAGCAGCGACTCGGAATAACGACGGTCTACGTAACCCACGATCAGGAAGAAGCCCTGTCTCTTTCGGACGATGTTGCCGTACTCGATTCAGGGCGACTGCAGCAGCAGTCAGACCCGGCCACGCTGTACGAGCGACCGGCAAATACGTTTGTGGCCGGGTTTGTCGGGCACGCCAACGTGATCCTGCTCGAGGATGGCACATCACGCATGTACCGACCCGAGTGGCTGGAACTCTCGGAGCACACGCGTCCGGACGATGCCGCGGTAACCGAGGTCCGGGGAGCAACCGTTACCGCATGCGAGTATTTTGGCCCGACGGTCCGATACCGCGCGACGGTGCCTGAACAGACGCATCCGGTCTACGTCGACGCTCCCTCGCGTACCCTCGGCGGTGCGGCGAAACGCTTCGCACCAGGCGACAAGGTCTGGCTGCACATTCCTCGTGGGCACGGCTGGGAGATTCCCGACCATGGTTGACCTCCTGGTACTCGACATAGACGGTACCATCAAAGCGCCGGAACATCGGATAGACCAATCGTTTTTTCGTGCGGTTGAACTCGCACAGACAGAGGGACTTCCCCTTGCAGTCTGTACTGGTCGTCCGCTTGCGGGTCTCGCCGCCGAGCTTGCCGAACTACTCGGGCCAGGGCAGGCGCACGCGTTTCAGGGCGGTGCGCTCATAGCGACACCGAGCGGTGCGCAGATCCATGCCGATGTCATGCAGCAGGAAGGCGTCGGACAGATTCTGGCCCAGGCCGCAGAACGCTCGTTCGTCTCGCGCAATGGTACGGGGTCGACCCGTCACGGGTCATGGCTGCCGGCGACGACATTGCAGACATTCCCATGCTCGAGGTTTCCGGCTACCCCATGGTGCCAGCCGACGCACGAGCAGAACTGACCAGTCGTTTTCCGAATGTGTGTACGTGTGTTTCGGGTGCAGCGGTTGAGATCATAGAGCGCGCACTCGCGCTCAGGGAGGGCTCATGAGTACGGGTGTTGTCGTTGTAACTGGTGCAGCATGACAAGGAAAATGGTGTATAAAGGGTAGAAACCCAGGCATAGAAGGGATACATGGTTTCCGTACTTGTTTTCTGGCTGAACTTTTTCGCATTCACGTTCATGTTTGGCACACTCGGTCTCGCCTACCTGCGTCTGCGGCGAAAACAGGCGCTTCGCGAACGACTGTACCTCATGTTCATTATTCTGAATGTGCTCTGGCTGTTATCGCAGACCTTCTTCTTCTTTTTCTACCGCATCATGGATCAGCCACAGCCGCAGCATCTGATTCTGCTCGGAAATATACGTTTCGGAATTTCGGTCCTGATCGCCTACCTCGCACCGGCCTTTCTGTTCGGGCTTTCGCTTCGATCCATACCCCGTATTCTCTGGCTGCTTCTTCTCGCCGGCCCGGTGCTGACGGTCGTGATTGCGGTGACGCTCAGGAGTCGGGAGAGTCACGTCGGGCTGCTTCTGTTCAGCATGGCGTTCAACGGAACACTCGGCGTAGGCAGCCTCTGTGTTCTGCGAAGCCGCCATGTGGAGCAGGAGTACCGGTCGTTTCTCTGGATCCATGGCATCGTCTTTATTCTCTTCGCACTCTCGTACCCCATCGCCATGATATGGGAACCGTTCGGGTCGCTTGAAACGACGCTTACGCTCGGAGGGGTGTTCATACTTCTGTGGAGTGTCAACGACATTGTGGTGTATGTCCGGTACTTTGCCCCTTCGCCGAACGAGGACGTCCCCGACGGGTTTGTACGTCAGTACGGAATATCTCCTCGCGAAACGCAGATCGTTTCGCATATCCTTGCCGGACGCAGCCACAAGGAAATCGCGTTCGAGCTTGGCATAAGTCCTCGAACCGCCGAAAGCCACCTTTACCGGATTTACCGTAAGTGCGAGGTCGGCAACCGGATCGAGCTGCTCAATACCGTTCGCCGATACGGCTGAAACGGGCTCTCAGTAGAACTACGTAAACCCACCGTTTCGACAATGCAGTGTTTTTTCCATCTCGACAGACCGGTCCTTCACCGCGACCCTGATCAACAGGAGGCAACGTTATGGACGCAACACTGCTTGCAGCACTGATTCCATTGATTGTGATTGAGCTTGGTCTGAAGCTCATCTGTTATCTTGACTGGCGAACGCGCGAAACGTTCGGTGCGCAGGAGCGCACGATCTGGCTTCTCGTGTTTCTGTTTATCAGCACGATAGGACCGATCGCGTATCTGGTGAAGGGGCGACGTTCATGAGCCCCGTTATTGGCTGCCGGGATGTCCGGAAACGATTTGGCGACGTGCAGGCTCTGGATTCGGTAAGTCTTGATGTACCCGATCGGTGTGTGTACGGCTTTCTTGGGCCGAACGGAGCCGGCAAGACAACGGCGATCCGGATCATGACCGGACTGCTGCAGGCCGATGAAGGCACCTGCGACGTGTCCGGTGTCCGGATCAGCGCACGGAGCACGCGGCATCAGGCGCATGTGGGGTATCTTGCACAGGAACCCAGGTACTACGGCTGGCTGACCGGTCGCGAGCTGTTGATCATGAGCGGACGTCTGTTCGGAATGACCTCCACAGAGGCCTCTGCCCGTACGCAGGAACTGCTCGAGCGGACCGGACTCGATCACGCTGGCGATCGAAGAATCGAAGGATACTCCGGTGGCATGCAGCAGCGTCTTGGGATTGCGCAAGCCATTATGCACAGACCTTCGGTTGTCCTTCTGGACGAGCCGGTTTCGGCGCTCGACCCGGTCGGGCGCCGCGAAGTGTTATCGCTCATAGCCGATATCGCCCGTGAGTCAACTGTACTTATGTCGACTCATATTCTTGCGGACGTTGAACGGGTCTGCAGCCATATTGCTGTCATGAGAAGCGGACGAATCGTGGCGAGCGGCGAGCGGGAATCGTTGTTGCAGTCATATGCACCTGCGCAGATGGCGCTGACCTGCTCGACAGTCGAAGGCGCCGGGCGTCTCGCTTCAGCTGTGGCGAATGACCCCGACGCGCTCGCGCGTCAGGACGGCAGCGAAGTTACCGTGGACGCATCGTACTGGGAACATCATCAGTACACACTCATGGCACACCTGCAACGTCTTGGCGTTGCGCTCGAATCGGCTATACCCAGGCGCGCGAGTCTCGAAGATCTGTTCATGCATCTTATGAAGGAGGCCGCATAATGGCACGGTTGTTAATTCTTCTGCAAAAGGATCTTCGCGAGCAGATTCGCAGTTCGCAGCTGCTGATTGCAGGCATTATGGGCGTCTTCTTCGGCATCCTTTCCCCGCTGAGCGCGCGCTACATGCCCGAGCTTATTGCGCTCCTTGGGGCTGATCAGGGAGTGCAGATAGTTCTTCCGGAGCCTGGCGTTATCGATGTCTTGCAGCAGTTCGTGAGCAACCTCAGCCAGCTCGGGCTTGTGGTCTTCATTGTGCTGTTTATGGGGTCGATATCGCGCGAGAACGAATCAGGAACCCTCGATTTTCTCATGACCCGTCCAGTAGGTCCTGCAATGATCCTTGGCTCGAAGGTCATTATCGCAATATTCGTCGCGGGCGCCGCGGTCATCGCATCCGCTCTGACCGCAGTGTTCTACACGAATCTGCTCTTTGACGGATTTCTCGCAGGTCTGTTCTTGTACACCGCTGGCTACACGTTCATGTATCTCGCAGGCGCGGCGGTCGTTACCGTCTGCATGTCTGCCGTGGTGCGACGGTCGTTCGCCGCAGGTGCACTCGCCTTCGGTGTACTCATGATTGTCTCTGCCCTCGGTATGGTACCGGCTATTGGCCCGTTCAGCATCGGCAAACTGAATGAGGCGGCCATACAGGCGGGCCTCGGAGGCGAGCTCCTGTTCAGACCGGTCATTGGAACGTTCGTACTGACAGGCATCGTCTTTACTGCTGCGGTGTACCGTCTG
>SKKC01000267.1 GCA_007121695.1 Spirochaetales bacterium
CAGGAGCCGCTTTGACCTTCGGCGTTTTCGCAGGCGCGCGTGCCTTCTCGCGTGCCGCCTGGGCGCGCCGGGCGTGCTTTGCGGACTTGAACGTTTCCTCGAGCACGTGTACCGCAAGACTGCGCTGCTTCTTTTTCTCGGCGAGACGTGCTTTCAGCGTCTCGACCTCGTCTATCGTCCGTCGCGCCTCGGCGAGCGTGGTCGATAGCTGCTCGATGTCGGTCGCGCCCTCCGGGCTTTTCTCTATCCACTTCTCTACTTTTGCCAGGTATTCCTGCGTTTTCTTGTCCATAATGTATAATGCTACACCAGTCCGAACCCCGCAATTGTTAAAATTCGGTTAAGAAATCAGATTGATGATGAAACAGTCTGTCGCGCGGGCGATGCAATCTGGATCTATATAGGATATTCGCTACGATTCTAACCCGTTGAAAAATCGTCCGTGACCGGAGTTCGAAACGTTTAAAAACTGGCGTCGTTGTGGAGACCCGGTTTACTATGTCAGGTAATGTTTCGGATGACTGCTTGGAAAAACCAACATTACACTTGGATAGATGTCGTTGCCGTTTCGATCACGATTCTTGTGCTTACGGCTGATCGCTTCTTTGTGGTGCAGGAATCGGATGTAACAGGGCTGTTACATACACACGAGTTCATGCTGCTCATCCTCTTGGTTGCTACACACGGATGGTGTGTAACAAGCTTGTGCCGCAATGGACGTTCCTACGTAGCTTATGTTGTGCTTCTTTTTTTCGGAGTACTTTTTGCAGTCGCTATCTGGGAAAGTGGCACAATGGTCGCCACATTTGCCGTATATCTGCTCATTGTTGGCAAGATTGCTGTGGGGCCACGAACTCTTGTTCCTCTTGGAGTCCTCTGGGTCACTATTGTTGTGACTTTGTTGAGCTATGACTCAGCGGTGATAATACACGATGCTTCTACAAGCACCGCAGCGCGGGGACTAATTTATCTGGTTGTGCTTGTCTGGATTTCGGTGGCTCGCGAGTATCAGATCCTCGAGCGCGTGGATCGCCAGGCTGGCATAATCGGCCACTTGAAGTCATCGGTTGAGGAGCTGTCGGCGGCAAACACGTCATATAACACCTTCATACAGGTAGCGGAATCACAGGCGGCCCGCCTCGAACGTGCCAGGATCACGCGTGAGATACACGACGGCGTTGGCTACGCTCTTACAAACCTGATTATGCTTGCAGAGTCCGCCAAAGACATCGTTGCGCAGGAGTCACATGTCGTGCTTGATCGACTGTCGTCGATACGAAATCAGGCCAGACTGGCGCTGAGCGATACACGGCGTGCGCTGAGAGAGCTCCGTCACGCGGAACAGACACTGGCTCACGGTGAGCCTGCGCTTATTCACATGCTGGAAGTGTTCGAGCAGGCTACCGGGGTTTCGACTCGCTACGATTCATCCGTCCGACGGACTATTCTCGAAGATCAGCGTATCTTTCCGGTTGTATATCGATTCGTACAAGAGGCTTTGACCAACTCATTTCACCACGGACATGCGTCAAACGTCGAGATTCGTGCATCCTATACCGACGCTCAGCAGCTGGCTACAGCGATAGTTGTCACGGTTGCCGATAACGGTTCACCAACGGAGATCATACAGGAAGGTATTGGTCTCCATGGTATGAGAGAGCGACTTGGTGAGATTGGAGGTGAACTTGATTATCACACGTTGAATGGGTTCACCGTGATAGCTCGAATTCCACTCGAATACGGAGAGACCGACGATGCATAGAGTTGTGCTGGTAGATGATCAAGTGCTCTTTGTCGAGTCGCTGAAAAGTGTCATACAGAATCGAGCCGACGATTTCGAAGTCGTCGGTGCTTTTTACGATGCCGATACGGCGCTCGGAGCAATCGAGGCACTCAAGCCAGATCTGGTGCTCATGGATGTGCGCATGCCCGGTATCGACGGCGTCCAGGCAACCCGCAAGGTTATGGAACTGTGCCCGGATACACGTGTTGTCATGCTCACTACCTATGACGAGGACGAGTATCTGACCCGCGCATTTCAGTACGGTGCGGTCGGATACCTGTTGAAAGATATGCCGCCTGACTCACTTCTCGCGTGCATGCGCTCCGCAGTAAGCGGCCAGTTTCAGATGCCGACGAAACTCGCGAATCGGCTCCTGACGAAGGACCAGAGTGCCGCGGGTGTCTCCGACGCGGATCTTCCCGACTGGCTGTACGATTTGTCGCGGAAAGAGCGGTCCATTCTTCGGTTGATCGTCGAAGGATACACGAACGACGAGATTGCCCGGCAGGTTTTTCTGGCTCCTCAGACGGTCAAGAACTACATCAGCCGTCTGTATGGAAAGGCGGATGTCGACTCGCGTCCGCACCTCATCCGCGTCTCGCGCAGTTACATTGCCTACCTGTAGCTCCGCAAGAGAGTACTTTTCAGGTACTTCTGACACTATGGCGACCACAAAACCCGTCGTAGACTCGTGATATCAAGACCTGAAGGAGGTACTGATCATGACGGTAAAAAACACTACCGTTCGGTTTTTTGTATTTCTCTGTGTTCTCATGATTGTTGCTGTTGCAAGCGTGTCCGCCGGCGGGGCCGAGGAGCGTGAAGACGGTCCGCAGACCTTTCGCATGTACTGGAACACGAATCACCGATACGATGTATACCAGCAGGTGATCGATGATTTTGCCGAAGAGCATAATCTTGTTGTAGACCTGGAAACCTTTCTCTGGCCCGACATGCGAACCAAACTTCTGACTGACTTTTCCGGTGGGACAGTACCCGACCTTATACAGGTTCCGGCACCTTGGATTTCCGAATTTGGCGCAAACGGCCTGCTCATGGACATGACCGAGCAGATCGCCGCCTGGCCCGAGTCGAGCGACTGGTTTGAACCCGCGTGGATAGAAGTGACCTCAGAGGGTCGCAGATACGGTATGAAGAATCATCACACCACCTTTGGCCTGTTCTATAACCGGGACTTGTTTCGTGAAGCAGGACTCGATCCTGACGCACCCCCACAAAGTCTGCGCGAGTTCCGCGATTATATGGAAGTTATCGCTGAAGAGCTTGGGCCGGATATTCTCGGCTTTGCCTTTGACCAGGATGCGGGGTATCTCGTGAACTTTTTTGCGAACTCGGATGTACCTCAACTGATCGATGACACCGAGATCGCGATCAATACGCCTGAGGTTCGCCAATCGCTTGAAATACTTCAGGAGATCGCGGCAAACGAGTGGGCTCTCATCGCCGAGCCTGGAGCCAGCTATCAGACAGCCCGACGTGCCTTCATAGAAGGATCGGTTGCAATGATGCTTTCGGGTCCATGGGATCTCGCGAGCCTCGCCGACCTTGCTCCTGACATGGACTACGGTATAGCCGTACCTCCGCACCTCGAAGGCGTGGAGCCACGAACAATTGTTGCCGGTACAGCAATGGGCATTCCTGTTGGAGCAAATCACAGCGATCTTGCGTGGGAACTCATGCAACGACTGACCGATCTCGAGATTCAGGTCGCCGCCACCCAGGAAGCCGGCATGCTCATGCCGCGTCAGAGCTGGGCGGACGACCCCCGTGTTCAGGAACTTCCGGGTGTCTCGGATTTTGCCCGAATTGTTCCTTTTGCGGTTCCCTTCGATATCGAAGCGGCGTCCCGTGGACTTTCCGATATCATGTGGTCCGGCGGTGGTGGTGATCTTACTACACAGCTGTACCAAAACATAATATACAACCGGAGATCTGCGTCTGAGGCGCTCGAGACCTACGTTCGGGAAGGCAACAGACTGCTCAATCAGTAATCGTTTCAACTTGAGGTTGAGAACGAGGTTATAGCCCGCCGTGCAGACGATCAATCGTGTGCGCGGCGGTGTTCATTATAAAACCCAACGAGCGAGAATCCGTATGAAGATATCGTATAGTGACCGACTATCAGCCACCGGCTACCTGTTTGTGCTTCCGGCTGCTCTGGTCATGATCCTGTTCACACTGTATCCGTTCATTCTGGCTCTCTGGAACAGCCTATTCACCGGCTTCGCACAGAATCTCCAGTACGTCGGTCTACAGAATTATATCCGCCTGTTTACCTCATCACGCTTCTGGAATTCCCTATTCGTGACCATACTGTTTACCGCTGTATCATCCGGCATCAGCGGATTTCTGGGCTTTCTCGCTGCGAACTGGCTTGTGAGCCGGGGAGTTCGGTTTGGGCAGTTTTTTACCGCCATCATCTTCCTGCCCTATGTGGTTACGCCGGCAATTGCGACACTTGTGTGGCAATACATGTTTGACAGGCGATTTGGCATCCTGAATGCCGCGCTCAACTCGGTGGGACTGAATGGAGTTGCATGGCTCGGTTCGCCGGTTTCTGCCATGCTGTCGCTGATTCTCGTACAGGTATGGTTCACTGTCGGATACAATCTTGTCATTTTTTCGTCGGGATTACAGGCGATACCAAAAGACTACTACGAGTCCGCCTCCATAGACGGAGCGACCGAGAGCCAGCAGGTTCGTCTCATTACGCTTCCGCTGATTGTTCCGACTGTCGTACTGGTACTCGTGCTATCGTTACTGTCCGGTTTTGTGAATTCATTTGTTATTGCACAGATTCTCACCGGTGGAGGGCCTTTCCGGGCCACCGAAGTGCTGATGCTCCTTATTTACAAAACGGCCTTCGAGGGCTTTGACATACCACGGGCGAACGCGCTGACACTGGTCATGTTTCTGCTTCTGTTCTCAACATCCTACATGTTACAGAAGTGGCAGGACCGCGTGTATCACGGGCTGTATTAACTGGAGATACGTATGCGTACATTAACGGCGAAACGGGTGCGAGCCTATGTATGGCTCACACTGCTGTGCATCTTTGCGGTCCTTCCGGTCGCATATGTCTTCCTCCTGGCCCTGCAGACGAATGCAGAAGCTGCAGCGCTACCGCCGACCCTTTTTCCCGCGAGTCCACAGTTCGAGAACTTCTCCGTTGTGGCCGAGCGCATGCCGCTCGCACGGTACTTCTACAACTCGGTGGTGTTTTCGCTGTCCACGACGGTAGCCGTTATCCTGACATCGCTGTTCGCTGGCTACGCGACGACCAAACTTCGCATGCCCGGTCGACGGTTCATTATATCCATGTTCGTCGGTGGCATACTTATACCGCCAGCCATACGCGCCATACCTCTGTATACCATGATCGCTCGCTTGAACCTCGTCGATACCTGGGCAGGACTGTCACTGCCGCTTATGGCGACTGGATTCGGGCTGTTTTTCATGCATCAGTTTCTCAAGACCGTACCAGATTCGGTCGTTGAAGCCGCACGCATCGACGGTTGTTCGGAGTCGCGTATCGTACTGCAGATTGTGGGACCGCTCGTGCTGCCAGCACTAGTGACCCTGTTCATTTACAATTTTCTATTTCGCTGGAATGGCTATCTCTGGCCCCTGGTTGTCACGCGGCGCACGTGGACGACGCTCCCCGTCGGCATATCAGTATTCAAGACATCCGAACAGCTGATAACCTGGAACCTTATTGCAGCCGCTGCGGTAGTTACCCTGATTCCGGTGCTCGGGCTCTTTTTCGCCGTTGGCGGACGCATTGTAAAAGGTATTGCGATGCAGGCCAGCAAATAGACTCAACAGGAGCAATCTGATGCCCAGGAACCCGAATGCAGTCGTATTTCTGACAGACCAGCAGCGGTGGGATTGTTCCTCCCTGCACGGGAACCCTCTCGATCTCATGCCGAACTTTGATCGCCTCGCGAGCGCTGGAACCCACGTTGCGAATTCGTTCTCGTGCCAACCGGTATGCGCGCCGGTGCGCAGTACCCTGCAGCTTGGGCGCTACCCGACCCATACCGGCGTGTGGAAAAACGGCCTCACCGCGGATACGTCGTTACCCTCCCTGGCAAC
>SKKC01000185.1 GCA_007121695.1 Spirochaetales bacterium
GAAGCCCCACATATCGGGGTTGTTGAGATGCTCCGGCGCTTCGCCAAACTTGCCTCGCATGCCGGGGTTGCAGTTTCGCCAGATGCGGTTGGTGTTCATGGAAATCAGAAAGGTGTTTCCATGGCGGATCGCGTAGTACGACTGCCCTTCCGGCCCGTCGTCCGGATGCCGCCACAGTTCGAAGTAGGTCGTCGCTTCCAGAGAGTGATCCTGCACCCAGCGTGCGCGGTCGCGGGCGCGTTCACCGTCGCGGGCGCGGCGATCGGCATGCCGGTCGTACTGCAGCTCGGCGAACCAGGTCGGCTGCGCGTCGTTGAACATCTCGTGTATACTGCGCGTGTCGGGGTTCCAGCGACCCGAGCTGTCGTGGTTTCCCATGGTGCCAAAGAGCCAGGCGTGCTGCAGGATTTCCCCCCCCGTGTATGGGTGCGCCGCGAACTGGGCGCGGAACCGGCCCTGCATGGTGGGGAAAAACGCCGGTCGCTGTTCGTTGTGGCGATCAAACCATTCGGACGCGCGGTTCGGAACATCGGCGAAATCACCGGCAAAAAACACCGCATCCAGCCTGTCGGCCGTCTCGACCACCTTCTGGTAGTTTGCTGGCGCCATGGCATGATTCTGGTGATCGGAGGTCAGAAGCACGCGCAGACCGCGGTCTGGCCCTGGCAGCGGCTGGCAGGTGAATGTCCGGCTTTCATACTGTGAATCCGTGAATACGCTCCGTACACGGTAGGGCGTGCGGGTATCCGGCTCGAGCCCGGACAGGACTGCCTCGTGTCGCCAGACTTCCCGCTCGACGAGGCGTTCGACGGGAGACGCGAGTTCCGAGTCCCTGTCCTCGAGCATGCGACTCATTCGCGCGCTTTCCGCCCGGCAGGTGCGGCTCAGGGTTTTGCCGTAGTCCACCTCGTGCCGTGTACCGGCGCTGCGCGTGAACCACACAACGCGAACGCTCCCCTCACCGGGGAGCTGCAGCATCGGGTCGGTCAGAATGTCGGGGTGTATCGGGTTCATTACTCTAGGTCGACCGGACAAGCGCTACCATCCACACGAGACACGAGATTATCCACACGATGCTCCCCGCAAGAGCGTACACGTCCCCTGCCCGAAGCGATGAGAACACGAAAAACAGCCCGGAGATTGTGAACCCCGCGAGGCCTGCGACATCGAGTTTCTTCATGTCAGGAAATACTGCTCGCCACGGTTTCCTGAACCCGCTTCCAGTGCTTCTCTTTTTCGTGTTCGGGAAGGAAGGTCGCCATGAGGTTATTCCTGACAAGCGTCAGCAGTTCGTCCCGGGAAAACCCCATCTTGTGTACGAGGTTCTGGTACTCTTCGTTGAGTTCGATCGAGAAGAGAATGGGATCGTCGGTGTTGACGGTCACGTTCAGCCCGGCGTCGAACATCTCACGGATCGGATGGTCCGATAGTTCCGACACGTACGCCTTCGTAATGATATTACTTGTGGGGCAGATCTCTAAAGGGATCTGATCTTTCTTCAGTCGCTCGAGCAGCGCCGGATCCTGCACACAGCTTATTCCGTGTCCCACGCGTTCGGCCCTGAGGACGTCGATTGCCTCCCACACAGACTCCGGCCCGACTTCCTCTCCGGCATGTGCAACGACATGAAGTCCTGCGTCCCGCGCCGCGGAAAAAACGGCGTCGTATTCGGCGCACGGGTGCCCGATCTCCTGTCCACCGAGTCCGATTCCGATTATCCCGCTGGTTCCGGTTCGTGCGAGAAACGCCCTGGTCAGCTCGAGGTTATTCATTGCGTTCTCCGGGCCAAAGGTCCGGGATACGTCGACAATCAGACGGACGTCGACGCCGGAGGCTCTCTTCGCCTTCGCAAACTCCTTGACCAGCACATCAAACATCTCGTCAAACCCGATAAGACCCCGGTTCAGGATCATCGAAGGACTCGCGAACGCTTCTATATAGTAAATATTGTTTCGCTTCGCGTACGCTATGACGTCCTGCACGACCAGAGCGAAATCTTCGGGTTCACGAAAAAACGACTGAACAAAGAAAAACGACTCGAGCATACTCTCGAGGCTCACGATTTTCGAGAAATCCGTGAGCGCGTTCGTCGTCTCGTCCTGCGGAATCCCGTACTTGTCCATTAAGGTACGATACGACGCGGAACTGACGCACATCTCGATATGAAGGTGTATCTCTGTCTTCGGTATCCCCGCGATGAACTTCTGAATATCATCCATCAGATACACACTCCCTTACCCGATGTCCCCGGTTCTACCGGCTGTACGTTTTAATATTGCCATTCGAGTCGTTCCTTACAGACGTCCTACTCATATTTTAACGATTCTCACCATATATGCAAAAGTTTCGCGTCAAGACACCGGTTTCGTTAGTTGCCGGTGGTGTTCACGGAAAGTTCACATTCCTGCGATAGTTTCTGCAGCATGTTCAGAATTCTGGTTGTGGAAGATGACAAAAACCTGCAGCGCCTCATGGCAGCGGTGTTGCGACAGAACGGCTACGAGGTTCTGACAGCCGACGACGGCAGGCAGGCGCTCGAGGTACACGCAGAGCATCACGTGGATCTGCTGATATGCGACGTCATGATGCCGCACATGTCCGGCTATCAGCTGACACGGGAGTTGCGTCAGGCACACTACGATCTTCCTGTCCTTATGGTGACGGCGCGCGAGTCCATTGAAGACAAGCGCAGGGGCTTCGTTGTCGGCACCGACGACTACATGGTCAAACCCATAGACCTGGACGAACTGCTGCTGCGCGTTACCGCGTTGCTTCGTCGGGCACGAATCAACGCCGAACGGAAGCTGTCGGTCGGTGCGTTATGCCTCGACTACGACGGCTTTACCGCTACCAACAACGACAGCGAGATACCCCTGACACAGAAGGAGTTTCTGCTCCTGTTCAAGCTCCTGAGTTACCCGAAGCAGATCTTCACGCGTCGGCAGCTCATGGATGAGATCTGGGGCATGGATAATGAAAGCGACGAACGCACGGTCGACGTGCACGTGAAACGCCTGCGGGAAAAGCTGGAATCAGTGAAGGACATCGAAATCCAGACTGTCCGCGGTCTCGGTTACAAACTCGAGAGGCTCGCATGAATCGCATCGCCGTCAAGCTTGCGCTGTTTTTTTTCGGCATAATCGTCGTATCGACAATTGCCTCGTTCGTCGCAGTCACGTTTCTGTCCCGCCAGGTTGCCGACGAGGTCGCTGGAGACCAGCTGGAAATTGCCCAGGCAATTCAGGCGCTTCGAACCCGCACCGATCTTCCGCTCGAAGAGATACTCGAGATCGTCGCGAGCAGAAACTACCAGGTCGTCGAAATCGCCTCCATACAACCGGATCAGGTCGGCGAGGCGGCCCGGCGACGCCTCGAGGGAGACGAGATCGTGAGCGTCGGCCATGGCCCGCTGGACGGCATGACGACACTCGTGCGCTTCGGCGAATCCTATGTAATGATCCGGCTCGACGCGCAGCGTAACATTCTTCAGATATGGATCTCGCGGCTGTGGAACACGATTGCCCTGTTCATAATTATCTCGGCGTCGCTCATTATCGTACTCACGAGCAAGCTGGTGCATCCGATTCTTGCGCTGACCAACGCGACACAGCGGGTGGCACGCGGCGACTTCGACGTACACCTCGACGAGGAGCGGAACGACGAGATCGGACGGCTCACGAGAAACTTTAACTACATGGTGCAGGAACTGAAGACCATCGAGTATCTGCGTCGTGACTTTATCAGCAACGTCTCCCACGAACTGAAAACACCGCTCGCCTCGATTCGAGGCTACGCGACGTTGCTGCAGAACGAACGACTCGATGCGTCGGAACGGCAGGACTACGCGGGGGTCATTGCACAGGAGGCAGCCCGCCTCGCGAATATGTCGTCGACCATGCTGATGCTTTCCCGGCTCGAACGGCAGACCGCCCAGGAGTCTCCGACGAGATTCGCGCTTGACGAGCAGATTCGCATGGCAATTCTGATCCTCGAGCCGCAATGGAGCGCGAAACATATCGAGCTCTCGATAGACCTTGAGCCGGTCGAACTCGTCGGGAGCGAAGACCTCCTGCAACAGGTGTGGCTGAATATCCTTGGTAACGCAATAAAATTTTCATCTGCAAAAGGACAGATCGATGTAGACCTGCAGCGCGTGGGCCAGTCTGTCGCGGTTCGCATCCGCGATTACGGGATCGGCATCGCACCGGAGGATCTCGATCGCGTCTTCGAAAAGTTTTTTCAGGTCGACCGGACGCGATCGGGTGAAGGAAGCGGTCTCGGTCTGTCGCTTGTGCGTCGTATCGTCATGCTTTTCGACGGCACCATAGACGTGGAGAGTACGCCCGGAGAAGGAACGCTGTTTACCGTCACGCTGCCGGAGCGTGCACATGAGTGACGCCTCACAGCTGCCGGTCGCAGTCGAGCGCATGAATGCCGACCGCGGGAACATACGCCGATTCATGATGCGCTATGAGTTTGCGCTGAAGACCATTCAGACCCGTATCGAAATTCTGCAGCAGGAGTTCGAGTCGGTTCACGAGTACAACCCCATTGAACATATTACCCACCGGCTGAAGTCACCAGAAAGCATACAGCGAAAGGCGCATACGCGCGGCTGCGCAATGACGTTCGAGGCTATCGAGGCGAATGTTCGTGATATTGCGGGCCTCCGTATAACCTGCTCCTTTCTGGCCGACATATACCGCGTCGCGAGCATGCTGGTACAGCAGTCGGATATCGAGGTGGAGCAGTTCAAGGACTACATAGAGGAGCCAAAACCCAGCGGGTACCGCATCCTGCACCTGATCCTGCTCGTCCCGGTGTACCTCTCGAACTGCGTAGTGCGCATGCCCGTCGAGGTGCAGCTACGCACCATCGCCATGGACTTCTGGGCCAGCCTCGAACACAAGATCTACTACAAATACCGCCACGACGTGCCGCAGCGTCTGCGCGACGGCCTGCAGGATGCTGCGCGGGACATCAAGCTGCTCGATCAGAAAATGGAGGCGATTCACCGCGAAATGCGCGATCTGAAGATCGCCGACGAGATGTCCGGCTTGCATTCGGACTGACCCTGCCAATCGTCTCGTTGCAATCGCGGTCTTAATCTGGGAGAATGCGGCGGAGGTCAGGTTCCGCTTCATGGAAAAGTGCTGCACTATAGGTGTGAACGAGGCGCGTATTCTGCGCGCCTTATGGATACACAGATCAATGAGCCGGATAGAGCTCGCCCGCTATCTCGGCATAGATAAATCGACGGTTACGAAGCTGACGGCCACGCTTCTGGAAACAGAAATTATCCACATGACAGAGGAAGGCTCATCGAGTCCACAGGGTGGCAGACGTCCGGTGTACCTGGGCATTAACCCGGCCTTCGGCGCAGTGCTGGGGCTGGAACTCCAGACCGATTTCTACGTTGCGGTGGTCGTCGACTTTGCTGGTACCATCATCTTCCAGAAGCGGGAGGCTCTGACTGTCGGACGGGAGACGATCCCGCAGTTGTGTCGGCGCATGTACGAGAGTATTCGGCCCGAGCTTGCTGACAGGGGCATACAGCTTGTTGGGGCGGTGCTTGGCATTGGAGGACTCGTGAATCCGTCGGAAGGCGTTGTATACCGGTCCAATCCGCTCGGTATTCTCGAAGAGCAGAACCTCTACACGGAACTCGACGAGCTGTTCGAGTTTCCCTTCATTGTCGACAACGACGCAAACTGCGGTGCGTGGGGCGAGATAGCATACAAGAAAGAACTGATAAACTCGGACGACCTGGTGTTCATACTCGGCGAAACACGGGCCAACAAGGCTCGGGCTGCCGGCTACACCGGCATC
>SKKC01000129.1 GCA_007121695.1 Spirochaetales bacterium
ACCAGTTCCGAGTCTCCCCAGTACACCAGGTCAGGCGAACGGGAAATCCACACGTCGAACAGCTCCTGGCCGCCGCGGCTGTAGACCGGAAACGGTCGTTCGAGGCGCACGTACATGCCGTCGATCTTCTCCGGAAAAAGGACCATGTTGCGGTTGTCCGGTACCGACATTGAAATGACATCGAAGTCGCGGAAATCGGTCGTGCGGGCTATCCCGCCGCGCACCCCATGCGCCGTGTCGACCGCGAAGCACATGAGGATCTCTCCATCTATAACTGTGAGCCGGGGATCGTATGCCCGGCGTATCTCGCTATCGTTCAGCGACCAGCACGGCTCTGCCTCCACCGTCCAGTTAATTCCGTCGTCGCTGAACGCGAGTCCCAGGTTCGTTCCCTTCAGTTCGGGTTGTCCGTGAGGCTTGTAGTCGTTGCGAAAGACCATTACGTAACGGTCCTCACGCTTCAGTACACCCGCGTTAAAGACGAGCGAACTCGGATACGGCACCTGTGCCGATGTCAGTACCGGATTCGCCTCGTGGCGACGAACGAAAGACGGGGTCTTGTAATGGGAAATCTGCGTGCTCATGGAGACGCATTGTATCATCACCGAGTCACAAACTGTTACATGATTCGCACATAATTGCATGGCTCCGTTTCCACCGGCTGTAATAGGATCAGGTGTATGAGCGCACACATTACATTTATCGGGGCGGGAAGCACCGTATTCACGAAAAATATCCTCGGCGACATTCTTTTGACGCCGGGCCTGCATGACATACACGTTTCGTTGTACGACATAGACGCCGAGAGACTCGACGATTCCATGAGACTGGTCGAGACTCTCAACAAGAGCATTAACGAGGGGCGTGCGACGATCAAAGGGTACGTCGGCGTTGAGAACAGGCGCAATGCGCTACAGAGCGCGGACTTTGTTGTGAACGCGATACAGATTGGCGGTTACGAGCCGGCGACTGTGCGGGATTTCGAAATTCCCAAAAAATACGGCATACGACAGACCATCGGTGACACGCTCGGTATAGGCGGAATTTTCCGCACGCTTCGCACCGCTCCGGTCATGTGGGATATTGCATCCGACATGGAAGCGGTGTGTCCGAACGCGCTTCTGCTGAATTACACGAATCCCATGTGCACCGTGACCGGTGTCGTGCTCCGCGAGACCAGCATACAGACCGTCGGACTGTGCCACTCGGTGCAACGTGGTGCGGAAGAACTTCTGAAGTCTGTGGGAATGACGGCAACCGACCCACGGTGGCACATTGCCGGGATCAACCACATGGCATGGCTTCTCGAGATTACCGACGGCGGGAAGGACCTGTATCCGGAAATCAAGGAACGTGCCGGTGAGCTACTGAAAGAAGCGCGCGCCGGACGCCCCGGAGACCACAAGGATCTCGTACGTCTCGCAGTCATGGAAACCTTCGGTTACTACGTTACTGAATCGTCGGAACACAATGCGGAGTACACGCCATGGTGGATCAAATCGCGCTACCCGGAACTGATCGAGAACTTCAATATTCCGCTCGACGAGTATCCGAGGCGCTGCATCAACCAGATAGAGCGCTGGAAGAACATGCGCGAGTCCCTGCTGTCTGACGCATCGATTTCCCACGAACGGACGATCGAATACGCGTCCGAGATTATCGACGCTGTCGTACAGGACAAGCCGACCCGCATCCACGGAAACATTCTGAACCAGGGCCACATTGCAAACCTCCCGGATCGTTGTGTGGTCGAAGTTCCGTGCATGGTGGACACGAATGGAGTTCAGGGAATAGCGGTCGGCAACCTGCCGGAGCAGTGCGCGGCGCTGAACCGTACCAACGTGAACGTTCAGCTTGTGTCCATGGAAGCGGCGAAGCACCAGGACCGGCAGATGGTGTATCAGGCAGCGGCGCTCGACCCGCATACCGCGGCCGAACTCTCGCTCGAAGACATTGTCAAAATGTGCGACGAGCTCTTCGAAGCACACCGCGATAATCTGCCGGACGGGTATTACTGAGAAAGCCTGCTGCCAGGTTGATGAATCTCGCCGTCTGCCTCGAGATCGGGACCAGGCCCGACCCGTATGCGGTCGGGCGGGCGGCTACGGAATCCGGACGGCGTCATACCAACCTGTGCGGTAAACCGACGTTCAAAGCTCTGGTAGCTTCGATATCCGACTGCCTCCGCGATGGCAGACACGCGCATGCGAGTATCCGAAAGCAGCCGCTGTGCATGGGTTATCCGTGTTTCGGTTATGAACTGTGACACGCTCACCCCGGTACGCTCCTGAAACAGCCTCGAAAAATACGACCGGTCGAGTCCAATGTAGCGCGCAACTGCGGCTGCGCCACTGATTGACGGATACTCTGCCTCAATGTAGGCGACAGCTTCCTCCACATAGTCGGTGTAGCTGTTCGTGGTAGCCGTCGAAGCCACGCGGTCTCCTATGCACCCGAGCGCCAGGACCCCAAGCGCCAGACTGTACAGCTGCTCGAGCTGACTCGGACTCTGCAGGGCGGTCAGAATTCTTCGCATGAGTAGCGCCATACGAGCAGGAAACGCAGGGCGAATAACGCACCCGTGTGTGGGCACCCCGTATACATCGAAGAGTGTTTCATCATCTACCCCTGAAAATCCCAACCAGACATACTCCCACGGCCGTTCTGTGTCTGCCTGGTACATGTGCTCCTGCCCGGGGCGAAGCAGAAAGCACTCGTGGCTGGATACCGTGTGCACTGCACCGTCAGTCGACACGACGCCACGACCGGAAAGCACGAGGTGCAGCAGGTAGTGATCGCGAAGAATGGCCGCTGACTTCCCGGGAGGGCATTTCTCGGCCCCCGCGTGCAGGACTTCGGCGATTGCGCCGTGCAAGGGTACATGACTGCTGTACGCGTACTCGGGGGTGGTCTGGTGCAGCATGTGCAGCAGTGTAGCAGATTTTCAGGCACCCAGGGCAGCGTAGCCGAGCCCCGCAATGGTAGCCATGGTCACAACCAGAAGCACGTACACCAGGGTCTTTCTGAATCCAAGCTCGCTGTGAATGACCAGAAGGGACGGGAGTGACATGGACGGTCCGCCGAGAAGAAGCGCGAGCGCGGGGCCGTCGGCCATGCCGGCTCCTATGAGCCCCTGAATAATGGGTACCTCGGTGAGCGTCGCGAAGTACATGAGCGCCCCGGCGACCGAAGCAAATGCTATATTTCCGACTGAGTTACTGCCTACAAGGGTCGCAATCCACTGCTCAGGGATCAGCGCCTGTTCACCAGGGCGGCCGAGAAAAAAACCGGCAATGAATATGCCTCCGAGCAGCAGCGGCAGGATCTGCACTGCAAAATCGCGGGATGCACGAACCCAGTCGTACAGCTCGCGTCTCCGATACCAGCGTATAATTGCGTAGGCGAGTACCAGGGCACACACACCTGCAATGGCGTAGCGAACCTGAAACAGTACGTCCCACGCTGCCGACGCTCCGCCCGAGGAGCGCCAGTTTACAAAGAGGAGAATGCCGACCATGGCACCGACGAACACGACGCTCTTCCAGGCAGGTCTGCGCTCGGCGTCGTCGGTACCGGGCCCGCCGAACATGGCTGCGTTTGTCTGCCGGGCAGCGTCTTCCTTCCGGTAGATCAGATGCATGAGCAGGCCAATCACGATCGCGAAAAGTACAGCGCCGACCGCACGCGCGATACCGAGACCAGGTCCGAGCACCTGCGCGGTCAGGATAATGGCGAGTACATTCACCGCCGGGCCGGAGAAGAGGAACGCGACTGCTGGACCTATTCCTGCGCCTTTACGGTAGATCCCCTTGAACAGCGGAAGCACGGTGCAGGAACAGACCGACAGGACGGCGCCGGATACCGATGCCACGCCGTAGGCAGTGAGCGGTCGTGCGTCCGGCCCCAGGTATCGAATAACCGACTGTTTGTCGAGAAACATCGAGATCGCACCGGCAATAAAGAACGCGGGTACCAGGCTGTACAGAACATGGTTGCGTGCGTAGTAGTGCACGAGCGCAAAAGCTTCGTGTACACCGGCAGTTACCCGGGTCGCCTCGAAGGGAATCAGGTAGAGCGCCAGAAACACCACCGCCATTCCAAGCAGGTAACGGTTTTCTTTCGTCTGTCTGAAACGCTCGAGCCTCGCACGGATGCCGGAGCCGGTGACTGCAGTACTCATGATATGAGGTTCTTGATTTCCTCGGGCGAAAGCACCTTACCGCTGCTTTTCAACACTCCGTCAACTGCAAGGCCGGGCGTTACGAGCAGTCCCATGTCAG
The DNA here is from genome assembly GCA_007121695.1 of Spirochaetales bacterium. GTDB lineage: Bacteria > Spirochaetota > Spirochaetia > DSM-27196 > SKKC01 > SKKC01. Next base: position 4,281 of record SKKC01000129.1, read on the forward strand.
CCATGGTGTCCGAGTCAGTGATCTTTTCAACTGTGTAACTGGCGGCCGCATCGCCGAGCAAGGCAAGCGCCTCACGAGCGTGCGCTTCCATTTTCGCGCAGTTCGCGCATCCAGGACCAAGCACCTGTATTTTCATTTCAGTATCCTCCATCTATAGATAAGGTTAATCATATATGCGTAATAACGCAAGTATTACACGGCGCGTGGCGCGAGTATTTATCGACGAAACAGGGCTCGTTCAAGCAGACCAAGGTACTCGTACCACGCACGTTCACTACGCTGCAGTGCGGCAGCACTCGGCACGAATGCCCAGGGTGAGTACGGCCCCGATAAAGCCCGGTATCCGGCCGGCGCGGGAGTGACCTGTATGTCTGCGGCGGTAAACTCCCGTACTGCCCGGAGCATGTGAGACGCGCTCGTTACGAGAACGACTGGTGTCGCCCGGGTTGTCGACCTCAGATACGCGGCGACAGCGAGGGCCTCTTCCCGTGTGTCGCGTGGCTCGCCGAGTACGGTTATTGTCTCCTGCGGCATGCCGAGCATTGTGGCTACCCGTGAACCGGCTTCGGCCGTCGTGATCTCGCCTGCACCGGAGAATCCGGTAAAAACCGTTTGAACATTCGTCGAAGCCGTACGTGCAAGGCGCACCGCTTCCACGACTCGAGCGAGGCCCGCCTCTCCGAGCTGGGCTTCATCCGGGAAGCGATTCCACTCTATGTGCCCGGCGCCGAGCACGACCACGTGTGTCGTGGTTTCCGGAAGCGCGACAAGGGGCGAATACCGATACTCGAGCGATCGAAGCAGAAAATCCGCGACCGGTGCAGTTGCGAGCGCCCAGACGAAGATCACCACACACGCTACAAGAATAGCAGCCGCCTTTTTGAGTGTTCGGGCTACTGATACCCCCGTGCGCGCACGCCGTTCGGCGATACACCACAAAAGAAGCGCCGCGACAAGCCCGAGCAGAGCCAGCGGAACCGGGAAAAACATGCGAGACACGAGCTTTCGAAGTACGAAGATCACTGTATGACTGTAGGTCTATCTGAGAACGAGTACAAGGGTCACAGCAACGGCAGCAAGTGAAAGACCGGCCGCAACACCTTCCACGCGGCCTGTCTGCCGCGCGCGTGCGGCGCGAACCGCTTCTGCGTCCCGTTCTGCCTCAATCGATGACACCTGCGCGTCGAAGGTGTTCCTCAAGGTAGTAAAGCTCTGCTCGAGCGCTTCGTGTCTCTGCCGCCATGTCAGAAGCAATGATTCCTGCTCGAGCGATAACTGTTCGTGCTCGCTCAGCAAGGACTCCAGCTCGCTCACCTGCTGCTCGAGCGTCTGCAAGTGCGTGTTCAAACGCGCTATAGAGGCTTCGACGCTGTTCTGCGCGAAGGCGATCGAGCTCGGCGTACTCACGAGCACGAGGACGAACAACACCGACAAACATGATCGCAACGCCGAGCACGACCCCCGATACGAATGCGACCGTGACGAGCAGGATGGGTTTTCGCACATGATCCTCCTCCAGACGATACGGGCTGTTC
>SKKC01000369.1 GCA_007121695.1 Spirochaetales bacterium
ATCGTGTATCAGAACGCTCTGCTGGCCCTTCGTTGTAAGAAAATGTCCGGTGTTTATAACCTGAGACTCGACTGCGACCACCATATCCGGCAGCAACCCGCAGGCCGCGAGCGGTCCGAGCGCAGTATCGACTGCGATGAGCCGGAATGAGTTCCGGTGTTCCCGCAACACCGGCGCCGCCGCCTCGAGACTTTCACCTGCTGCCGCAACAACGACCGCGTCCGTCCCGAACACCGGGATGTCCGGGAGCGGAACCGGAGAATGTACGATTGAGCGGAATATATGCCTGCACCACTTGCGTCCGAAATGGATCAGGGTGGCGATATTCCGTACCCGGTTTGCTATCTGCTGTGTCACCAGTTCTTCGATGGCACGATAATGTTCAGAGGCAATAGATAGACCGCTACAGAAACTGACAAGCCTGCATCGTCGAATCGTCGAATTCATATGGTCGCGTGCAATCCTATTCGCAGTCGTAGCCGGGTCCCGACTCAATAGAACGGGTATACCGCCTGGCGAACGGGCTGCGTGCTTCTCCGTGAGGCGCAGCAACCGTTCGTCCTGTTCAACACCGATAACACAAGACGATTCAGGAAGTCTGTCCAGGAATACGTCCAGACCGTAGTGCAGGAGCGGAGAGGCAAGAATATACAGGGTGTGAGGCTCTGTCGAAATGGAAGCGGCGCGTTGTCGCGCCGCTTCTACAGGGCGTACGGGGTGGGTCAGCGACCGCCGACCGAGGCGAATGACAATGCCTCCGTCGGTTTCAGTCAGCTGAACGTCTGTGACGCCCCCCCCGGAACCGGTCATGAGTGGATGCGTCAGGGACCTATGAACAGTCGCTGGAATGTCTGATTAAAATTGTCCTGTATGCGGGAGGGATCGAGCAGAATCCGTTCGAACTCCCCGGCCTGGAGCTGCTGGAAGTAGAAGGGCATAAACTCCTGAATTTCCTCGAGGTCGACGCTATCGCGCTCGCGCTGTTCGAGAAATCTCAGAACCACCAGATCTTCGTTGAGCAGAATCGGATCGGATACCTCGCCCTCGCCGAGACTGAACGCGGTACGCAGAAAATCTTCGTCAGACATGGCCCCTGGCAGTGTGCCTCCGTCCACGATCTCGAGCTGAGGCAGGAAGGGAAGCGCTCCAAAGTTCAGCGGAAAGAAGTTGGTTTCCTGCACGCGCGCAAGATTGTTCACGCCCGCTTCGGCGAAACTGCTTCCGTCTCGTGAACGCGCAACGAACTGTTCTGCCTCGTCGAAGAAGAAATCTTCCATGACTCCACGCTCAAACTGTTCTATGTAGGCTCGCAGGTCGTCAAGAACTGCCTCATCCGACAGGTCTGCCGCCTGTCCGGCGCGCTCGATGCGAAAGACGGCGAATCCGTTCTGCGTATCAACAACCTCGGTAACCGTGCCAGCGTCGGATGCAAACAGCGTTTCCACGTCTTCGGGATCGAGTATGATTCGGGCCAGTTCATAGCTGTACAGCGTACCCCGCCGTCCACCGTCCGCGGCGAACTCGTCGAGCGAAAACTCGCGGGCGAGTTCTTCAAACGAGGACTCTTCGGCCAGATACTGCCGTCGCAGCTCGTCGAGCGTGGTGCGGTCTACACCTGTCGTTATGCTTGAGACCTCGACGGTACGGAACAGGTCGGCATTTGCTTCCGCGAAGCTTCGTACGTTGTCGTCGGGGAACGCGTCAAAGTCAAACCTCGCCAGTTCGAAACGGCGTTCGACACGAGCCTGGTCGGCGAAAAACTGCGCTTCTTCCGTGCTGTACACGAAACCCTGCAGTACATCCCGAAGAAACTCGTCGTACAGCATCTGTTCTTCGATGGTCTGCCGCAGACTCATGATCTCGGTTTGCGGTGTGCGCTCGAATGCGGCGCTACTGAACTGCCCGTCTTCCTGGAATCGGGGCAGCATTGCGAGCTGCTCGGTTACACGGTTCCGTGATACGGACAGCCCACCGCGTTGCACTTCGCGCATGACGGCGGTGTGCAGAATAGTCCGTTCGAATGCCTGCCGGTATACCTGGAACTGATACTGCAGCGACTGGCGATCACCGCCGAACTGCATGGAAAGCTGCTGGTCCGCATCCCGGAGAGCCTGCTGAAAGAAGCTGCCGGGAGCGAACTCGATCGCTTCGCCATCGTAAAAACCGAACACCGGAAACTCTCCGGGAGAGGCAAACTGACCAAGGAGAGGTCCGCCAATAAATGATACGACAATGATTACGAGAATAATGACGCTGAACACATAAAGACCTGGCCGGGAGGTCCAGTTCGAGGTCTTGGGGGCGAGTTTTTTCGACCCCTTTTGAGTCTGATCTGCGTTGTTTGCGGGCATGCACGGGTTCCTTTACTACGGGTTGTATGCGTTCTGTTTCGCTTCGTCGCTGTTCCCGGGGCATTTTCTGCCCCGGCAATTCAGAGATTGAACAGGCTACAATAGCATACAGGGAAATGTCAAAGGAATAGGGTACAGGCGAGAACTGAAGGCTACCTGTTCCTCGCAGCGCTCGCGTACCACGACACGGCAGGAAAAATCGGGCTGGGCGGATTCGAACCGCCGGCCTCTCGGCCCCGAACCGAGCGCGCTAGCCACTGCGCTACAGCCCGAATATGAAATCGCCCCGCAGGTGCGGGGCGCGGAGCGGGAGCGACGGGATTTGAACCCGCGACCTCCGGCTTGACAGGCCGGCGTGGTAACCATCTCCACCACGCCCCCAAACTGAACGAGAACGTAAAATAGCTGATGTCGTGATTCGTGTCAAGCACTTCCGCGGCTGTGCGCGTCTGAGGGCCGGTGTTGCGAAAAACCGCATTCCGCAAGACTCATACTCAGGGAAAATCCGCCGACAATTACCAAGAGAACACCGCTGCCGTCTGAAGAGGTTCATGAAAGGACAGTCCATGCTGCAAGTACATTCCATACATAATCGACTCCGGATCGTTCTGTGCATCGCAGGTATTATTGGCGTGCTGACAACCCATGGCGCCGCTGCAGAAACACCGTGGATCGAGCATCGCCTCGGAGCAGGCGAGACTATTTACGGTGTGGCGAGAACCTACGGAGTAGCAGTTCAGGACGTTCTGCAATTTAACGACATACGCGATCCGACTCGTTTGTCTCCGGGACGGGTTGTTCGTGTACCCGGAATAATCACGGTAACGCGTGGACAGACCCTCTACGGTCTTGCCCGGCAGTTCGGTGTCACCGTGACAGAGATACGGACGGCCAATAACCTTCAGCCGGATCATCTTCTTCGCATCGGTGAGCGCCTCCGCATTCCAGCCGATTTTTCCTCCGCCAGCATAGCCGACGCGCAGGATACGTCTCCCGACGAACCGGCCGAATCGCCACCGGAGGAATCGCCCACGGTTACAGCGGACCCGATTGCAGAAACACCCGCGGATGCGGAAACGAGTGGTCAACAGAACGGTGCCGCCGCACCCCGGTGGCCACACGACGGGCCTCGTGTCCCACGCACCGGCCGGGTTCCCGGCGTAAGCATTGCCGCCGCGATCGGCGACACAGTCTATGCCGTTGCGTCGGGCACCGTGACCTATGTGGGACCGTACGCGACCTTCGGTCGGGTCGTCATTGTGCAGGCAGCCAACGGGTACGCTTTCGTGTACGGCGGACATGGGTCCGTACGTGTCGTGCCGGGGGATTCAGTTGTCCCGGGGACGGCTCTCGGGAGCGTGGGGAGTACCGGGCAGGCGGTCGAAGTGTATTTCAGCGTGTGGCGGGGTGACAGTCCGGTAAATCCGGACGAGGCTCCGAGGTTATAGAAATGAAACGGTGGTTGGGGGATGTATGAAGGATCTTGATCTCGGGTTGGATACAGAGCTGCACGAGATGAAGCAGTTGAACGGGGCGGAGCCAAGTGGTGACTCTGACCCCCTCGCGATTTATCTCCGACAGATTGCAACATATCCCCTCCTGAGCGCTGAACAGGAGCGAAACATAGGCCAGAAGATTGTTGAACTGCGGAAAAAGCTATCGACGGCCAGGAAAAAGGCGTCCCGAAATGCAGATTCAACGGATCTGAAAGCGTCTGTCGTAGATCTCGAAGAGCAGCTGAGTCACGCAAAAAACCACATGGTCAGCGCCAATCTACGCCTTGTTGTCTCCATTGCCAAGCGCTACCAGAATCGTGGACTCTCGCTACTTGATCTGATCGATGAGGGAAACATTGGTCTCATTGAAGCAGTTGAACGTTTCGACTACACGAGGGGATTCCGTTTTTCGACCTACGGTACGTGGTGGATACGCCAGGCAATTATCAAGTCGCTCGCTGACAAGGGCAGGGTCATTCGCATCCCCGTGCACATGCTCAACACCATACGCAAGTGCTATTACGTCGCCAAGACGCTGACCCAGGAACTCGGTCGGGATCCCAGCCACGAAGAACTCTCGGATTATCTGCACCTGCCGCCTGAAAAAGTACGGGATCTCATGAATCTCTCGCAGGAAGCGACGAGTCTGGATACAACGGTGGATGATGAACACTCGACCCGTCTCGGCGACCTGATCGAAGACGAGTCAAGCGGCGAACCGTTTGAAACTGCGTTCCAGCTCGCGCTTCAGGACACGCTCATGAAGGTGCTTGAAAACCTCAGTGAACGCGAAATGCGCATCATTCAGCTCCGCTTCGGTCTCGCCGGAGAGGGACCGTTTACGCTCGAAGAGACCGGAAAATTTCTTGGAATTACCCGGGAACGCGTCAGGCAGATTCAGGAGAAGGCGCTCGAGAAGCTGCGCGACTATTCGAGTATTCGTTCCTTTCACGAGGAAATGTAGTCAGGCCTCCGGATCACCCGATCTGTCGATAACGCGACACGATGTCATTGTGTCTCCGTGAAAGGTAAAGTACCCGGTGACCGTTCGACCCGCGAGGACGTCGGGCAACCAGTGCCGGTCGTCGTTCCACATGCGATCGTAGGGAATGGCATCGATGTCACACCAGAAGGGAAGTGCTTCATCGGTCTCGGTCAGCGCACCTGACCAGCCCGACGCAAGGAACACCTCGCAGCGCAGCCCGTAGCCGTCCGAGAAGGCGAACGACAGGGTGGCGACCGACCGAAGGCCATGTGGGGTAAGCCCTACTTCCTCCTGTGTCTCGCGTACCGCAGCGTCGTACGCCGTCTCACCGGGTTCGATCCGGCCTCCCGGTCCGTTGATCTTGCCCTGGCCGAGCCCCCGTTTCTTGTGGATGAGCAGAATCTGCACGTCGTCGGTAATAAAGCACAGAACGGCCTCGTCGGTGGGTGTCCAGTATTTCCAGTCTTCTGCGTTCATGTCACAATCCTTTTCTAAAGGCCTGTTTCAGGAGACGACCATGCATGCACCTGAGTTGCTCGCAGCCATTCTGGCGCGCAAACACGAATGTATCGAGCAGGGGCACTCACCGACACGCGTGTTCCTCAGCCGCGATCAATACCGGGCGGTTCGGCAGTGGCATGCGAGCCTCGGTACCCTGTCAGAGCCAGCCTATGACTATGTCGGAGAGTACAGAATACTGGATCTTGACGTATACGACGATCCGACCGGCTCACTCCGCGTGGAATAGGTGTGCCTGCAGCTGCAGATCGAGTGCCAGAACCCGTCCGTGGGTCAGGAGAAGCTCCTGGAGCAGGGTCTGAGGTCCAGCAATACCCGGCCATACTCCCGAAGTCACCGCACCCGAGGCCTGAAGCTGTCGTTCCATGAACGAGCGCTTGACTCGGGGGCCGAACACGACACGGGCACGACGCGCATCGATGCACAGTTTGGCGTGTTCGACAGCATCCGGCAGGTCGCCGATCTCGTCGATAAGCCCGTGCTCCAGCGCTTCTTCTCCGCTGTAAATGCGCCCTCCGGCGAGGTCGCGAACCCGCGATGGCTCGATCTTCCGTGCCTCGGATACGATGGCGATAAACCGCTCGTAAATTCTCTCTATCTGATGATCAATTTCCTGCCGTTCTCGTGAGGACAGCTTTCGCAGGGTGGACGCGAAATCCGCGTAATCGCCGGACTTCACGACGTCCGCGGTAATTCCCTGCTTGCGCAGGAAGTCCCGGAGGTAGAAATACAGGCTTACCACCCCGATGCTGCCGGTAATCGTCGATTTGTGAGCGAATATCTTCTGTCCGGCGCTCGCGACCCAGTACCCGCCGCTTGCGGCTACGGGGCCCATGGATACCGTGACCGGTATTTTTTCTGCCGTTCGGGCAATCTCTGCTCGTATAAGCTCCGACGCGGTCGCCGACCCCCCTGGCGAGTTAATCCTGATTACCAGAGCTCTGGCTCTGCTCTTTCGGACCTCGGCAACTTTCGAGGCGAACCACTGGCCGGATATGGCCTGGCCCGAAAGCATGCTTCGCTGGTTCGTGGTTCCGTCGATTATCGCTCCCTCGAGAAACAGCACCGGGATGCGGGTTCGTCCGTTCTGGAGTCGCCCGCGCACTCTGGGAGTCCTGACGACCTTGTTTCTGTCTTTTTCAAGCTCGGCCCGGTACGATACCAGGTCAACGATACGGGTAATCCATCCATTCTCGACCGCTTCGGCCGGAGAGAAAAACCGCCCCTGCATAAGCGCTTCGATCTCGTTATCGGTTACGAGCATGTCGCTGCTGACCGCGGTTGTGAACCGGTTCAGTGCGGTCAGAAGATATCGTTCGGTCTGTTTGCGTTCCGCAGCGCTGACGTGGTCTTCGGTAAACATCTCGGCCGCACTTTTATACTGTTCCCTGCGAAAGACTTCCACCGAAACAGAGTGTTTTGCGAGTGCCTTCCGGAAAAACACGTAGGTTCGACTGACACCAAGAAAGCTGATGCTTCCGTCTGGATGTACGAGCCGTTTTTTACACGCCGATGCGAGGAACATGTCTTCGAATCCGTAATTCTCCGAATAATACACGAGTTCCACGCCGTGTTCCCTCAGACGTACGAGCGCGCGTCGTATTGCTTCAAGCCCCGCGGCCAGACCCGAGCTGAACCGGACGTCGCGGACAACGAGTATCTGTTTCACCCTGCGGCGCCGCTGCAGGCGCGAGGTCTGCTCGAGGAAGCGATCGAGCCGGAATACGGGGGACGTCGGTGGGGCGGAAAGCCCCTTTACCATGGAAGCGGTTTCGCGGTACGTGCCGGACAGCGTCAGCTCTGCGTATTTCATGAATGAAGCTCCCTTACTTCTTCGGTGTTCGTCGAAAGATGCGATACGATTCGCGAATTGTACGAAACGAGAATACATCCGGAACCGGATCTACACCACCGGTGAAAAAAAGACCCTGACAGCGACCGATCCGGGTGCTTCCCAGCAGAAATCCCTTCAGAACACCGTGTTTTCGTATTGCCAGTATCGTATATTCGCTGCAGGTTGGATGGTACAGGCATCGCCCCCGTGTCCAGGGACTGATTACCTGTTGATACATGCGTATCGGGAGCGTTGCGACGAATCGGATAGACTGCTGAAAACGTGGCATAGTTTTCGTACCTTGACTAATGTACCGTATTTTGCAAGATACCATCACGAAAAGGAAGCCTATGGGAACCAAAAGACTGGTAATCGTTGAGTCACCGACGAAAGCACGCACGATACGTCGTTTTCTGCCGAAAGACTACATTGTCGAAGCGAGCATCGGACATGTCCGCGACCTGCCGCAGACCGCTGCAGACGTGCCCAAGAAGTACAAGGGCGAATCGTGGGCGCGTCTTGGCATAGACATTGACTCGGATTACAAGCCTCTGTACATCACACCAAAGGGAAAATCCAAAATCGTGACCGAACTGCGGAAGCAGTTGAAGGACTGCGATACGCTCTACCTCGCGACAGACGAAGACCGGGAGGGAGAAAGTATCTCCTGGCATCTTGTAGAGCTGCTCAAACCCAAGGTTCCCGTGCGACGCATGGTGTTTCACGAGATCACGAAAGGCGCCATAACACAGGCGCTCGAGCACCCGCGCGACATAGACCAGAATCTTGTTCGGGCACAGGAGACGCGTCGCATTCTCGACAGGCTGTACGGGTTTACGCTGTCACCGCTTATCTGGAAAAAGATCGCGTATGGACTCAGCGCCGGCCGGATACAGAGTCCCGGCCTTCGCATGATCGTCGAACGCGAGCGGGAGCGGTTGCGGTTCAGGAAAGCTGAGTACTGGGACCTGAAAGCAATCCTGCACCGACCGCAGGACGGAGGCGAGGCATCGTTCGAAGGAAGACTCGACACCGTCGACGGACGGAAAGTCGCCGGGGGAAAGGATTTCGATCCGGATACCGGCGCCTTGCGGGACGGCAGCTCCGCGGTGGCCCTTCAGCAGGAACAGGCCGACGAACTACGGGAAGCGCTTGTAACCCGGCCGTGGACAGTGGTATCCGTGCAGGAGCGCGAAACCAGGGCCCGTCCGTCGGCGCCATTCATTACCTCTACTCTGCAACAGGAAGGGAACCGGAAGCTGCGCATGAGTGCACGTGACACCATGCGTACCGCGCAGAAACTGTACGAAGAAGGCCTGATTACATACATGAGGACGGACAGTCCGACGCTGAGTTCCGAGGCGGTCGAGGGGGCCCGCAAGAGCATTCGTGAGCTGTACGGGGAGGAATACCAGAATCCCGAGCCGCGCGTGTACAGCAGCCGTTCTCGCGACGCTCAGGAGGCTCATGAAGCGATCCGCCCGGCTGGTACTGACTTCGTGCACCCGAACGATTCCGGCCTGACGGGAAAGGAGCGGGCGCTGTACGAGCTTATCTGGAAGCGTACGCTTGCAAGCCAGATGGCCGATGCGAAAAAGAGCCAGGTCAGCGCCCGTATACGGGTCGGGGAGGCGGAGTTTGCCGCAAGCGGAGTCCGGATTCTGTTTCCGGGATTTCTCCGCGTGTACGTCGAAGGAAAGGACGATCCCGACGCGGCGCTCGACGACCGCGAAGTGTTTCTTCCGGAACTGACCGAGGGTATGACGCTTACCCTCGATGATCTTGAACTCGACAGCCACGAAACCAAGCCACCGGCGCGCTACACGGAAGCCAGTCTCGTGCAGCGCCTCGAGCGGGAAGGCATAGGACGGCCGAGCACCTACGCGTCAATTATCAATACCCTGTTCGAACGCGGGTATGTCAGGCGGCAGGGAGGGGCACTTGTTCCGACCTTTACCGGATTTGCAGTCGTTCAGCTTCTTGAGCGTCATTTTTCCTCCCTTGTCGAATACAAGTTCACCTCGGAAATGGAGGCATCTCTTGACGAGATTGCCGTCGGAAACCGGGACAGTCTCGGATACCTGAAGAGCTTCTACGAGGGCGACGACGGGTTACGGAAAAAGGTCGAGACGCAGGACGATATTATCGAACCCGAACGATCGCGGTCGGTGGATCTGAGCATTCTCGGCGACGACACGGTCGTAAAGGTCGGTCGATACGGACCGTATCTGGTGCATACACCATCCGATGGAAGCGAAGAGGTACACGCGTCCATCCCGGAAGACTATGCTCCGGCCGATCTGGATTCACAGACCATACAGGAGCTTATACAGATACAGAAAGAAGGGCCCAAACCCATTGGTCACGATCCGGACACAGGCGAGCCTGTGTTCTGCCTGACGGGACGATACGGCCCCTACGTGCAGCTGGGTGAAAAGACCGAGGAGAACCCGAAACCAAAACGGGCAAGCCTGCCCAGGGATATCCCGGCGAAGGATGTCTCGATCGAACGCGCCCTTCGTTTATTGAGCCTGCCGCGTGCACTCGGTGTTCACCCCGAAACCGGCAAGGAGGTCATAGCGAATAACGGCAGATTCGGGCCCTACGTCGTTCACGACGGAGATTTCCGCAGCCTCAAGAAAGACGACGATGTGTACACTGTCGAACTCTCTCGCGCACTCGAACTCCTCGCCGAGGAGAAGAAGGGACGCGGCGGCGCGAAGCTTCTGAAGGATTTCGGGAAAGATGAAAAAACCGGTAAGAAGATGGTCGTGTACGATGGCAAGTACGGGCCGTACCTCAAGGTTGGCACGAAGAACCTGAGCCTTCCCGATGAACTGAAAGACGAGGAAAAGATTGCCTCGATGACCGTCGAGCAGGCACGAAGCATATTCGAGAATGCGAAGTCGCGTTAGAGCGTTCCGATGGCCTCGAGCGTGCCTGCGGCCAGGCAGGCGGGCTCACCACGATGAAAACTTTTCCACAGACCGGCAAGGACGCTTCCCGGACCGGTCTCGAGAATGCGCTCGTATCCGTCGCTCTGTATGGCTTCCTCTTCAGCGACCCACTCGACGGTGGAAACAATCTGTTGTGCGCAGAGCTTCTTCGCCTCGTTTCCGCTTCGTATGCGTTTCCCAGTAACGTTCGCGTACACCGGAAGCACCGGGTCCCGGAAGTGCGCCGATTCGAGTTCAGCCTCGAACTCCTGACGGGCATCCTCGAGGAGCGGACTGTGAAACGGTCCCGAGACCTTCAGTCGCACCACCCGGCGTGCCCCTGCATCCGCGAAGGCCGCCTCGGCGACCTCGAGCCCTGAGCCGCTGCCAGCGATAACAAGCTGCGTCGGTGACGAGTGATTTGCAAGAAAGGCGCCTTTCGTCCCGAGGTCGTCGAGAACTGGTGCGGCTGCATCACGATTGAGGCCGAGCACGGCTATGAGCCCTGCCGCCCCTGTATTGTCGTCGCACTGCCGCGAGTACTGCTCCATGAGCTCGCCACGCCGCTTCACGAGATAAAGATAGTCTTTTGTTTCGAGAATACCGGCTGCGTGCAGGGCAGGGTACTCGCCGAGGCTGAAGCCGGCCACACCGTCGGGATCTATTCCGTGCTCGTGACAGACAATGGCTGCCGAGGTACCGGCAACTGCCATGGCAATCTGCGTCAGATCGGTGCGGTTCAGTTCGGTTTCATCTGCTTCAAAGAGCAGTTTTGGCACGTGTATGCCACAAATATCGCTCGCGGTATCAAACAGTTCCCGCACCGCACTGCTGTGCTCGTACAGGTCTCGAGCCATGCCGGGAAACTGCGCTCCCTGGCCGGGAAAGAGAAAACAGGTCTTCATGATACCTCCTGCCGTAGTGCGACATGGTTAGAAGTGCCGCAGACGCATAAAAAACCCCGACCGGGACAGTCGGGGTATATTCTGAAGCTCCCCCGGCAAGACTCGAACTTGCGACCCAATGGTTAACAGCCATTTGCTCTACCAGCTGAGCTACAGGGGAATGCGAATTGTCCGCGAAATGTACCCGACCGCTGCAGAACTGTCAAGTCTATCGGATCGCCAGAACACGGCCGGCCAGATGACTCAGCAGCAGACCGCGATCTTCGGGATCCATGCTCTGAAACGTGAGTCTGAGGTCCTTTTCTGCTGATACGACGCGACAGATCGGATGCAGGGTCTCGTCGCCTATGCGAAGCCCTGCCTGGTCAATAATTGTGCCGGGTTCGAGATCGGCAACGAGTTTCGGTCGGAACGGATCGAAACGAAGGCCGTCTCCTGATATATCAAGGACCGTGCCCGTGATCAGGGCGCAGTGCAGGGGATGGCTGAACACGAAGATCATGCGGTCGCTTTCGTCCGGAGTGTAGCGCTGGTTCGTTCTGTGGTCCTCGATTTTTTTGTAGCGCCGTACGATTGCCTTGAGCTTGTCTCTCTGTGACGGCTCGTGCAGCGAGTCCCTGACAATTCCGTTGACGCCGAGATGCTGCGCTTTTGCCGCTTCGTCGCTGTCGAACTGTGTGGGGGTCAGCAGAACGAACACGGCGCTCCGCCGTTCCCTGTGATTCCGGAGAAAGATCAGAAACGGTTTCCAGTGCCGGGGAAAATCGCGCGCGCTGAACAGAACGATTTCGGGGTCGATTTCCACGATATTGTCCATGGCCTTGAGGGGATTGTCGTAGTGAATAACCACGATACCCTGGGGCGCGAGGTGGTGATCGACTGTCTCTCGCAGCGCCTGACGTTCAGTTACCAGCAGTGCTTTCAATGGTGATCGCCTCCTTCGCGCTACCGGGCGCCCAGATTTTCTACAAAGTAGTCGTAGATTATCCAGATATCGTTGCGGCGTTCGAGGCGGTAGGTATACTCCTTGACTTCGGTAAACGTCGGGAATGCGAAACGTTGCTCGGTAATAACGGTTGCGTTTGTCCTCGTAAAGCGGGTTTCGAGAATCTCGAACTCGGTCGGGGTCAGCGAGATATCTTCGTCGAGCGTGTCGGCCTGCAGCGACTGCCGGAACTCCTCCACCTCGCGTTGCTGTTCTTCTTCGCTCAAAAGACGAAAGCTCCTGTCGCGGACGGGATTTCGGCGAAGTATGCTTTCGAGGTCCATGTACAGGAAGAAACGGTTCCAGTCGGCGCGCATACGCGCTTCGATGGTAGTACGGACGACTTCGTCCGGTGACAATGCCTCGCGCACCAGTATGTCCTGCGTATCTGCGGCGATACGGGAGGAAATCTCCGGAATGCCGTCGGGCGAGGGGCGTACGGTCAGCGTCAGACGATTACTGTTCAGCGGTACGCTCGACGGTCGGGACCAGAGTTCGGGATACAGACGGCCCGTGACGACAAAGGTTCCTGCCCCGGGAATATTCACGTAATCGGTCAGATCTTCCACGAAGCTCAGCTCTTCGCCTGGTTCAAGGACGACGTCGCGAAAGAACACCGCTTGATCGGCACTTCTTCGCATGGTAAATTGCGCGCTGCGCGGAAGCACTGTGTTCGTAAGGGTTCTGACATCGAAATCAACCGTGAACAGACGTCTGTCTGCGAGCCGGAAGCGACGCGGTTCCGGATCAGGATTGGAAACCGTGACGCGTATCTCCACCGGTTCCCCCGGGACATAGATACGCCGGTTGGCGAATTGAATGGTCACATCCAGCGCATGCAGGGTGCCGACGGCACACATGAGCAGGAGTGACAGGAACAAAAAATGACGTTTCACGTGTGTACTCCCATCGCAGTCTCTCTTGCATTTTCGGCGTTCAACCATGATTACCTTATTATCTGACAGCTTAACACATGCACTGAACGGCTATAAGCCGGTTCGGGACATGATTCTGGCAGCGAAAAGCGGTCAGTGGCCGCTGGATATCCGCGGTGCGGCTCCGGGGCTGACCGCGTTTCTGCTCGATCACGTATCCCGGCAGACGCAGCGACCGCTCCTCGTGGTTCTGCCGACCGAGCAGGAGGCGACTGTTCTGTCAGCAGACCTGCAGGGGCTTGGCCGGGAGGTTCCGGTCTTCGAGTCCTGGAACGTCGTGCCCTATCAGCCAGTCCCCGAAAACTCCCACGTCTACGGCACCCGCAGCCGGCTGCTGCACGATCTGGTTCGTGAACGGGCTGATATTGTCGCGACCGGCCTTCGTGGCGCTCTTTCGCCGCTTCCTCCACCGGAGTCTTTCCGCGGGGACATTCTCCCGATTGCCAGAGGCGACGAAATAGACCCGGTACAGATTGCCAGACGGCTGGTCTCGTTCGGGTATCAGCGAGTACCAACAGCATCGGTCCGAGGTGAGTTCTCGCTGCGCGGCGAAGTTCTCGACGTGATGCTTCCGGCTGGCGACCGGGGTGTTCGTGTGGTGTTCGCGTTTGACGAGGTCGAGCAGCTGCGTTTCTACGATCCCGGAAGTCAGTCGACCGTGTCCGAGGTGGAGGATATCGCGTTTTATCCACTGCGCGAACTGGTCTGGACCCCCGAGCGTATCGCACGACTTGAACAGCGGCTGCAGGAGCTCCCCGAACTCGGCAGATATCAGGAGCAGATCCTCTCCGATATCAGGGAAAAGGGCCATCGGGACGACGAGTATCTTCTGTATCCGCTCGCATACGACAGGGTCGCGTCGCTGCGTGAATTCATGCCCGAAAATACGTTGACGGTACTCGTGGAATACGAGCGACTCGCGAACTCCGCGCAGGCGCTGTTCGAGGAATACGAGACACTCTATCGGGCAGAGAAGATCCGGCGTGCTGCGCCTCGTCCCGCGACGCAGATCGGAGCCTTCGACTCCTACGATGAAGGCGCGAGGATGCGTCTGATCGCGCTCGACGACTCGGCCGCGACGGTTCCAATACGCATTCAGAGCGATCCGGCTCGCAGTTTTTTCGGGAATATCGACTTCCTGAAGGACGAACTCTCGGCGCACATCGACGCCGGGTATACGATTTACGTGTGCGCAGGGAGCGAGCAGCAGGCATCCCGCATAGCACACCTGCTGCGAGAGTACGACGTTGAAGTTCTTCCGACATCGGTCAGTGCCGGCTTCTCGCTTCCGGAACTCAAGATCATGGTTATCGAGGAAGAGGAAATCTTCGGTCGACGTCGACGCGCTCCGAACTCGGTGCGGTCGGCGCCCGGAAAGGCCCTCGATAGCTTCGTCGAGTTGAATCCTGGCGACTACGTAGTCCACGTGAACTACGGTATAGGACGTTTCTGCGGCATACAGCGCATTACCGCCGGTGACCGCGAGCGAGACTACATTCATCTCGAATTCGGTGGCGAAGAGTACGTATACATTCCTATTGAACAGGTCAATCTGATACAGCGCTACATCGGAAGCGGAGACAGCCCTCCGAGACTTGACCGGATCGGCGGGCAGGGCTGGCAGAACAGAAAGAGCAGGGTACAGAAGAGTGTAGAGGATCTTGCCGAGCGGCTTATTGCCCTCTACGGCCGCAGACAGCGAGCGCGCGGGTTCGCGTTTCCACCCGACACCGAATGGCAGACCGCCTTCGAGGCGGGGTTTCCGTACGAGGAGACCGAAGACCAGCTACGATGTATCGAAGACGTGAAATCAGATATGGAAAAGCCGAGCCCCATGGATCGCCTGATCTGCGGTGACGTCGGCTACGGGAAGACAGAGGTTGCGATGCGGGCGGCCTTCAAGGCGGTCAGTGCGGGGAAGCAGGTGGCATTTCTCGCACCTACTACCATACTCGCCGAACAGCACTACGAGACGGTGATGGAACGTCTCAAAGGATTTCCGGTCGAAGTCGGGATGCTGAGCCGTTTCGTTTCGAAGCAGGATCAGAAGAAGGTCATCGACGGTCTCGCGCAGGGTACCATCGACATGGTCATCGGAACCCACAGGGTGATACAGAAAGACGTGCGCTTTCGCGACATTGGACTTCTCGTCATAGACGAGGAGCAGCGTTTCGGAGTGAAAGACAAGGAACGTCTCAAGGAGCTGCGCGCGAACATAGACTGCCTGACGCTGACGGCGACACCGATCCCGCGAACGCTCCACATGAGTCTGCTCAAAATCCGTGATATGTCGGTTCTCAAGACGGCCCCGCATAATCGCCTGCCCATTGAGACCCACATAGGCGAGTTCAACGAGGACACCCTGGCAGAAGCGATTCGACGCGAAGTCGACCGTGGCGGGCAGGTGTTTTATCTGCACAACCGGGTAGAATCGCTCGATCAGATACGCATGTACCTCCAGCGAATCGTCCCCGAGGTATTCGTGGAAACCGCTCACGGACGTATGTCGGCGACCGAACTCGAAGACATTATGCACCGGTTTGTTCACGGCGCGTTTCAGGTCCTCGTGGCGACGACGATTATCGAGAATGGTCTGGATATTCCGAACGTCAATACGATCATTATCGATCGGGCCGACATGTACGGAATAAGCCAGCTCTACCAGTTAAAGGGACGCGTCGGACGAAGCGATCGGCACGCATACGCGTATCTGTTCTATCCCGAAGGACGAGCGCTCAGCGAAATCGCGATGAAACGTCTGCAGGTCATTTCTGATTTCACCGAGCTCGGCAGTGGTTTCAAGATTGCACTGAAGGACCTCGAGGTTCGTGGCGCCGGGAATCTGCTCGGGCGGCAGCAGAGCGGCGATATTCTGAGCGTCGGCTTCGACATGTATCTCCGACTGCTCGACGATGCGGTGCGACGTCTGTCCGACGAGGACGTATCGGACGACGATGAAGTGTTTCTCGATCTCGACTACACCGGCTATATTCCCGACTCCTACGTCAGCGAACCGTCGGACAAAATGGATGTCTACAAACGCATCGCAGGCGTGAACGATGCGTCCGAGCTCGACTCGGTGCACGCCGAACTCGCGGATCGCTTCGGGCCTCTGCCCGAAGAGGTTTTAAGCCTTTTGAGTCTTGCGGAAATCAGAATACTATGCAAACGTTTACATGTAGCAAGCCTGAAAGAGAGATCAGGAGTACTTGAGGTCACCTTCGGAAAGGTTGCCGAGCTTTCGGTCGATCGTGTGCTTCGCGCGATAGAAAGTACCGGTGGCGGTGTTCGCCTTGACCCGAAGCGGCCGAACGTATTGCTGGTCGATACCGAGGGAATAGACCTCAAGTCGAAAAGCGAATTCATACGCGATCGACTTCACGCGCTTGTTGGCAAATAGATCAGGCAGGCACCATGAGAAAAGACAACATAGATCTGATATGCTCTGTAGCCGAACTCTCTGGCCTGTTTGAAAAGCGCAGCAATGTTGTGGGGTTCCTGCAGGACGTGGTGGAGCTCGTTGCCGGGCACATGAACAGCGACGTGTGTTCCATCTACCTGTTCGATTCCTCGACAAACGAACTTGTTCTTCGGGCAACGAAGGGGCTGAATACCGGTTCGGTCGATGCCGTTCGTCTGAAACTCGGCGAAGGACTCACAGGACTCGCGCTCAAGCAGCTGCGGCCCATTTGTGAGGCCCAGGCGCAGGAGAATCCCGATTTCAAGGTGGTTCCCCAGGTAGAAGAGGAGTCCTTTCACAGTTTTCTTGCCGTTCCCATCCGACGAGGACTCACGCGCATCGGTGTGATCAGCCTTCAGCACCAGAAGGCCGGTTTTTTTGACGAGCACGACGTAAAGGCGCTGAAGGCCATTGCCAGCCAAATGGCGGCGACGCTTGAAAACGCGCTTCTGCTTATGGACATTCACTCGGGACGGGCCGGGCAGACTCCGAAGGCGCGGACCGAACCGAAGGCCGTCGTACCGGGGATCAGCGCGGGCGAGGGTGTTGGCTGGGGCCAGGCGGTTCATTTCGACGACGCCGATGCGGTCACGCCGGTTCACATTCCCCGCGAACCGAGCGTTGAGGCGGAGCTTGAGCGCTTTGAGCGTGCAATTGAAGTGTCTCGAGCGCAGCTGGAAACGCTTCAGTTTGAAACAGAGAAGAACCTCAGCGACGTGGCGGGTCTTATTTTTTCATCGCACCTGTTAATGCTTCGAGACGAAGAGTTCTCCGGCCAGATGGTGAGCGGTGTCCGCGATGGCATGGATGCAGGTTCTGCCGTTCGGACCGTGGTTGGCAGGTACATTCAGCTGTTCGGGAGCATGAATAACCCGCGCCTGCAGGAAAAGGTGCAGGACGTAAAGGACCTTGGACACCGCATACTTCGAAACATCTCTGGTAGCGGTGAGCTTGAACAGGGAGATTACACCGGGCAGGTCGTAATTGCCGCAAATCTCTACCCCAGCGAGCTCATTAAGCTGTCGGCGCAGCACGCCGAAGGTCTGGTGCTCAGTGGCACTGCTGTTACCGGTCATATCGCGGTGCTTTCGCGCAGCCTTGACTTGCCGGTGGTCTTCACGCGCGATCCATCGATACACAGCGTTCCCGAACGGAGTTTTCTGATAGTCGATGGACACCAGGGAAAGATCCTCGTCGATCCCGACGAAAATACCATTTCCCGATACCGGGGAATGCGTGAGGAACAGCAGCGTCTTCGCGTCGTTGATTCCGACGTACCCGAACATGCGCACAGCGCCTGCGGCACCAGAGTAAAGGTCATGGCGAATGTGAACCTTCTGAACGACGTCCGGTACGCACGACGGAACAAGGCGGAGGGCGTGGGCCTGTACCGAAGCGAGTTTCCATTTATCGTGCGCAACGACTTTCCGAGCGAAGAAGAACAGTACTCGATCTACCGGAAAATAATCGACGGCATGGAAGGGCAGGAGATCGTGCTCCGCACGCTCGACATTGGCGGTGACAAGCTCGGTCGTGGTAACGAACTTGTGTCTGTAGAAGCGAACCCGTTTCTCGGTGAGCGAGGCGTGCGTTTTTCGCTGGCCAATAAAGAGGTGTTCGCCGATCAGATTCGAGCCATGCTTCGTGCGGGTTCCGGCGGTGATCTCGCAATTATGTTTCCCATGATTGCGGGGTGCGACGAGTTCCTGCAGGCACGCGATATGGTGCACAGCTGCATGGATGCCCTGCGACGGGAAGCAGTTCCGTTTCATGAGAATCCGAAAATCGGTGCGATGGTGGAGTTGCCGTCCGCAGTCGAGGTCGCTCACGAACTTTCGCAGGCAGCCGATTTTCTGTGCGTTGGCACGAACGATCTGATCATGTACATGCTTGGGGTCGACCGGACGAACGAACGGGTAAGCAGTCTGTACGTGCAGCATCATCCAGCGGTCCTTCGGACGATCGCACGCCTTGTGCAGGTGGTCGATGACCCAGGTGAGGTGCTTTCGATCTGTGGTGAGGCGGCGGCAGACCCGGACCTTGTCCCGTTTTTTATCGGGCTCGGGATACGAAGACTCTCTGTAGA
>SKKC01000064.1 GCA_007121695.1 Spirochaetales bacterium
AGCGCGTCGGGGTGAGCGTCTATGCGGGCAACATTCATTGCAGCCCAGTTGAGCAGAAAGGTGTGCGCGATTCCTCGCACAAGGTCTACTCCGGCGAGCACGAACAGTACATTCCGCGATACACGAACAGCCCGCTCGAGTCCTGTATTTTCCATGTGGCCTCCACAAAATATGTTACACTCGTAACAGGTGCTGCTGCAGGATAGGCTTCCTGCTGACAGGACGCAATCTATTTCGGGAAACTGAGACAGGTGCGGTGGAGATTGTATCGTGAACAGGCAAGAGCAAGTCGAGGAAAGCCGGAAACGCATCGAGGAAGGGTTTCTCGCGTCTGCGAGGAAGACCGGATACAGCGCGCTTACGAACACCGGGATCGTACATGCAGCCGGGGTGTCGCGCATGACTTTCTACCGGCACTTCGGGAACAAGCGAGACGTTCTGTTGTCGCTGCTCGAACGACTCTCGTCCAATATGCAATCAGGAGCGGCGCATACGGTGTCGGGGTTATTGGCCCGACGGTTTGAATTCCTTCAAGCCAACCGGAATCTGCAGTTCCTTCTCGTTGATCCCGAGGCACGGGAGGTGTTCCGGGATTTCAGGTGGAAGCAGGTGTCAGAGTTTTTTCCCGGGTACAACGACGGCGAGGATCAGTACCGCCGCGCCTTTGTGCTCGCCGGACTCGACGCCTTGACCATGAGGTGGCTTGAAACCGGCATGCGTGAACCGATGGACGAGATGGTAGCGCTCGCGCTGCAACTGGTAGGCACCAGTAGAACCGAATAGCGTCTCACGCGGCCCCGGTGCCACCTCCGAATACCCACATGCGTCGCGACCGAAAATCGATTTTGACTCGCTGCTGCAGTCGCTCAGTTCCCTTGGTCTCAAAGTCCTCGTAGAACAGAAGCGTAAGCTTGCCCGATTGCTTGTGTATCTTGAATCGGTCGACGTCGTCGAGTTCGCCGTAGAAAAGGCGCCCGAGTTCAATGTAGAGCTGCAAAACCAGGGGCAGGCGGGGGCGGTCTTCCTGTGTCACGTAGAGTGCCTGCTCGTCGAGCAGGCCGCCACCGTAGCCTTCGCAGGCACGCTCAATCTGATCCGGTTGCCCCACCAATCGTAGCTCCTGCAGCGACAGCTCTACCGCCGTGCGAAAGGATCCGAAGTGTGCGCGGATCGCCCGCTGTGTCGAGGCATCAAAATCCGACGCTTTCGGTCTATGCCTGAAATGTGCAAGTGCAATGGTTTTAAGCATGCGGTTGCGAATGCGCTCGAGCTGCGCCTGCCATGCCTGCTCGCCGATTGTCGCGATCAGCGCCGAGCAGAACTCACGAGCTCGTATGCCGTACGAAGCAAAAGTCGCGACATCCGGGGAATCGGCTTCTGTCGGCACGAGCCCGTAGCGAAGAAGGTGCCGACCGACAGCCGCTGCAGCGTCGGGGTTCTCGGCTCGGATGCGTTCGAACTCGACCCGTCGCTTCGCCACGCGCTCGGGGTGCTCGAGGCTCTGCAAAAGCAGATCAGAGCCGGTATCGGGTTCGTAGTCGAGGTAGGCCTGTTCGAGCTGCGCATCGCGAAACACCAGAACGTGCGCGGGATCGACCGGCACGCACTGCACGCCGAGGGTGCGGTCCACGAACGAGATGAGTTCATCATCATCAAAATACTTCTGAAAGGTCCCTCGACCGGTGCGAAAGCCGTCGCGCCAGGGTGTTACTGTTTCTGCGGTGCGGTCGGCAGTACCGAGCACTCGTACGGCAAGCACTCCGCGTGTGAGGCTCCACGCGGCGCGCAGGGCACGGGCGCGTTCTGTCGGGTCATCTATGACGTTCAGAACATAGCCGAGGTTAATGATGTCCGCTTCACAGCGTTCGGCGTGCGGTCTGTGATTCGGATCCCAGCCTGCCGCGTGAAAGCCGAGCGCGGTAAGTCCCGCAACGTCGTCGCCGCGACCGCATCCGTAGTCAAAGAAGGTCCGCTCGCGGGTCAGAAGTCCGCGATCGAGCAGGTGTCTGACCGACCGCGAAAAACCGTCCCGACTGATTGCCGTTCGAGCCGAAGAGTGCATGGGTGAGAGTATATACTGGCGAGGTGTAACAGGCGCTCCGATGTGTGCTTTTCCGAACACCATCTTTGCGGTAGTGTTGTGTGTAATGAATACCAGGATCCGAGTCGGTCGTGTCGTATTTCTTTTCCTTGTCACGCTGCTGTCCAGCAGTCTTTCTGCGCAGTCCCTTCCCGATGTCTCGACCCGCTCGGCGGCGGGCGACCGTGGTGGTCTGCGTGATTTTCTGTCCGGTACGGGCACGACGCTCGTCGCTCTGAACCTCGCGCGCACGCAGGAAAACGGCGAAGAGCAGCTTGAACGCGTGCTCGATACGCACACTCGCCTGGAACGGCTCGGGGTCACCCGAACGCAACCCATACTCCATATTAACGTGATCGCTGGTGCCCCGCGTCTGGTTCACGGCCTGATTCGCCGGGGTCTCGCCGGTGAGTATCGCGACCCGGTGCAGAGCGAACAGATCATTGTGCTTTTTGTGGATGATGTAGATGAGTTTGCCCGCGAGGTCGGTGTGCCGGTTACAACGGACCCGGCGTGGCTCGCGGTGCGACCGGACGGACGGGTAGTCTGGTGGGAACGCGACACCGGCCCGGCAACAGCCGATCGGCTTCGTGAGCGGTTGTAACGCGTCCGACGCAGTCTCTACCTGTACAGCGCGATATGCCTGACCGCGATATCCGCCTCGAAGGCAACCGTACCCGCCACGATTGCGATCGACTGAAGGCGCCGAAGATCGGGCATATCGCGCCTGAGCGCGGACGAAGAGCGAAACGCGTCGAAAGGTATGCGTACCGTTCGCCACTCGGTGTCGACGGGTACCGGCGCGGCGTAGTACGACCAGGGCAGTCGATTTTGTGAGGTTCGCAGGTGAACAAAGTAGCTTCCCTCGCGTCCCCGAACCTCAAGCTCTACACCAGTAAACTCCCGCGCATCGAGGGTTTCGCTTCCCGCGACCAGCGGCAGCCGGGCCTGTATAAATCCGCCATTGTTCTCGAGTGAGACTACTCCTGCCATTCTCAGGAAGCTGTCTCCCGACTCCCGGGAGATACCGGCACGCATGTCCGATCGTCCCCCCATGACCCGGTCGGTAAAACCCTGCCAGGCCGTTCCGTAGGTCGATGTGCCACTCTGACTCGTAAAGTCATCGAGAATCAGCACAGCATCAGATGTTATATCAGCCATGAGGGTGGAGCCTCCCCAGAACAGGATTGTACACGCGATGATTCCGAGCGCAGGTACACGGGACATGAGTTTTTCCATTCCCGAAAGATACTAGGAAAACGTCTTGACGTTATTGTAACCATACAGTTACATTAAATGTAACTTATTGGTAACAAGAGGTGACGTATGAACAGGATGCGCAGGATTGTCATTATCTGTGCTGTTGGTATAGGGAGCTTCGCGCTCGTATTCGTGGGCTGTATGAGCACGCCCATCGATCCATGGGCCGAGCCGGCCGACGACATTCGGGTGGAGCTGGTCGAGTGGGCCCGGTTCGCGCAGAACGCGCACAACTATCAGTCCTGGCGGGTCGTGCTGGACCCCGAGCGCGGTGATCGGATGTGGCTGTACACGGAGACCGAACGACTGTTGCCGGAGACCGACCCTCCGGCTCGGCAGGTAACGATTTCTCACGGTACGTTTCTCGCGGTAATGGAAGCGCGCGCAGCGCAACTGGGTTTCGAGGCGACAATCAATCTGTTCCCGCGCGGCGCATACGATCTGAATACGATCGGTGAACTACCGGTTGCAGAGATCGTGGTGCGAGAGTCGCCGGGGTTCGCGTCGCCTGTAGCCGTTGCCGCGCAGGTTGACGCGATTACGCAGCCGACCATCAAATACCGATATAGACCCGCCGACCTCGAAACGGGAATTCTGCAGGCCATCGAAGGCTGGTCCAGTCCCGAAGACGGTATCGAGGTACGAGTGGTAACCGATCTGACCGACGTCGACTGGCTGAACGATCTGTCGCGTCAGGCGTACGAACTTGAAATGCGGAATCCTGCGACCCGGGATGAGACCTATACGAGTACACGAATGACCCGCCGCGCCCGTCGCAGGACGCCGTACGGGCTCGCGTATACCGCGAACTTTCGCCCCGCGCTGTTACGTGTGGTGGAAATAAGCCAGGCGCTCTTTCCTCAGAACCAGGAAGCCTGGGCGCAGACGGGCATTGACCAGTTCAGCGAGTCGCTCGCCGACATCAACACCTACATTGTCATTACGAGCGACACGAACGATCGTACGACGCAGGTACACACCGGTCGGATCCTGCAGGCGGTGTGGATGGATGTCCAGTCAGAGGGCCATGTAGTTCTGGCAAACTCGCAGGCGCTGCAGGAGTATCCGGAAATGAGCGAGCTGTACGCGAGGGTTCACGAACGACTTGCACCGCGCGGGGAGACCGTGCAAATGCTGCTCGCAATTGCCCGTCCTGCCGAGGGTCGGCACCTGCACAGTCCGCGCCTGCCGGTCGAAGCGCTGATTCACGAGCCCTGAGACAAAAACACCAGGGTGGCGGACAGAAACTGTTGGGCGGCGTACCCACCGGAACAGGGGTGCGCTGTACTTCGAGCTGCACCATCCGCTACACTTTCGTCATGGACACGCACAATGAGCACGCGAGCGCTTCGTCCGCTCGCGTGCGTCGCGACCGGCAGGCGACCGAACAGCGCCTGATCGAGGCAACGATTCAGCTTATCCGTGAACACGGTTTCGACGGAGTGGGAATTAACGCGATCGCCGAAACCGCTGGGGTCAGCAAGGTGCTTATCTATCGCTATTTCGGTGATATGGCAGGTCTGCTTCGGGCCGTCGCAGAATCTATTCGGGTAATTGACCCGGACCTGGCGCGTGGGGTGCGTGAATCCGCACCCGCGGATGCGACACCCGGAACGCTGGTTGCTAGAACGACCCATGTACTTCGCGGCATGCTGGCAGACAATGAGTTCATGCGGAATGTCCTGGTCTGGGAACTCTCGCAGGATAACGAGCTTACCACAGCGCTCGCCGAAAGCCGCGAGCGCATTGGTCTGGAGCAGACCAGACAGTTCACCGCCGTGCTGAAAGAACGACGCCCCGATGAAACCCTCGATACCGAGGCTCTCTTCGCATTGCTGACCGCTGGCGTCTTCTATCTGTCCCTCCGCTCAGAGCGCTGCCGTGTGTTTAACGGCGTCGATCTGCAAAGCGAGCAGGGATGGAACCGCATTGCAGGCGTGGTGCAGGATCTGCTTGACCGGGAACCGAAATCAGTGGATTAAAAGGATGGTCATAATGAACGATTCAACGACACCGAGGAGCGGCAGGCTCGCCCTCGTTACCGGCGGAGCCGGCACCATGGGTAAGGCCGCCGCCGCAGGGCTTATAGAGTCCGGGCACCGGGTGGTGCTGGCCGATATTAACGAAGATGCGGTCAAAGCTGCCGCTGCCGAGCTTGGAGCAGTCAGTTATCCTGTTGCCTTCGACATCAGCAGTTATGAAGCGTGCGCAGCCGCCATGGCGGAGATAGCTGCGGAGGTGGGTCCGGTCGAGGTCCTGGTGAATAACGCGGGTGTTCTCTCCAATGCCAAGATCGTTGATACCACACCAGACGAGTGGCACAGGGTCATGTCGGTGAACCTCGACGGGGCGTTTTACCTGACGAAACTGTGCCTGCCCGCGATGCGGCAGGCGAAGTGGGGGCGAATTATCAACATATCGTCTTGGGCGGCCAAGTGTGGTGGTCTGACAGCG
>SKKC01000285.1 GCA_007121695.1 Spirochaetales bacterium
AAACCCGGCATTGAAGTGTAGACCAAAAACGTCCCGGGTACCATTGTCGGGGTCCGAAACGCCTCCAAGTAAGAACAGGTCGCCGAACACATACGGATACACATGGTATGCTCTGTTTTGCAGTAGTCGTACCGGAGAGTACGTTAATCTGACAGGGAAAGATGCACCGAACGAGTATTCAATCGGCGCACCGGTAACGTGATCGTCTAAAACCAGTACTCCTTCATGGTAACGGACCGTTTGTATCAGTATTCGCACGAGTCCCACGCTGACAGTGATTCCGTAGTCAGGCCAATGCCGGCCGCCACGGAAGATATCAATGTCCATATAGCCAACAGAGGAATCAAACGGGTACAGGAGTCCGAGCTCAAGCCCTGACACGTATTGCAGGTCATTGGCCAGCACTGGAAATGTTGCGAATGCGAGCAGCGCGGAAAAAACTAACCGACGAGTACGACTCATCATATGCTATTTTTTTACCGAATACCTGAGTTGTCAACGAGTATTTCTGTCGTAGCTGGATCAACAACGCTGCCATAGATATTGGATAGACCACTGGGCGGAGGATCGCCTGCAGTGCTATACTCCAGCTGTTCCAGACTAACAGAATAGGAGCACGATCTCATGCTTCGACGACTCATAACCCTTGCTGCCGTCCTGACGCTTACTGTCTCGCTGTCCTTGACTGCTGATTCGCTGCCCGATGGTTTGTACGCGCGCATGCAGACGAACCGAGGGACCATTCTGCTCGAACTCGAGTTCGAGCGTACCCCGCTGACCGTTGCCAACTTTGTCGGCCTCGCCGAGGGAACCATATCGCATAGCCGATCCGGAAGCCCGCGCTTTTTCGATGGACTGCGCTTTCACCGCGTCATTGCCGACTTCATGATTCAGGGCGGAGATCCGCTCGGAAACGGTACCGGGGGGCCCGGCTATACCTTTGCCGACGAGTTTCACCCGCAGCTTCGCCATGACGGACCCGGGGTGCTGTCCATGGCAAATCGCGGACCTGCCACGAACGGAAGCCAGTTCTTTATTACGCACGTGGCGACCCCGTGGCTCAACGGAGCTCACACCGTGTTTGGTCGCGTTGTAGAGGGACAGAACGTCGTCGACGCGGTCCGCCAGGGCGACACCATACAATCGGTACGCATAGAGCGTGTCGGACCCGCCGCCGAGGCGTTCCAGGTCGACCAGCAGATGTTCAACCGTCTCCGCACCGAAGCCGCACAGCGAAGGTAATCCGTACCGCACAGGAGGGCCGCGTCTATGGATGCACACGTCCGGGAAATGCAGCCGCAGGAGAAGAAGACGCTGCGGCAGGTCATGCGCCGGTGCTTTGGCTGGTTTGCGTCGCTGTTTTTTGACCTTGGTTCGAAGGCCTACGTCTATGAACTCGAGGGGCGCATCGTCGGCGGCACAACCGTATCGAAGTTCAGGATTGATGATGAACGAAGTGGCGGGGTCGTGAAGTGGATTTTCACCCTGCCCGAAGCGCGCGGGCGCGGTGCTGCCTCGGCGCTGCTCGACGCCGCCATGGAATGGTTCGACGCGCAGCAGTGCGACGCGGTGTTCGCCTGCATAGAAGGCTATAACACCGCGAGCAGCAACCGCTTTTCTTCCCGCGGGTTCAGTATCATGAGCCTGCGCGAACAGCTCTCACGATATGGACTTCGGACCGCGATCGTCTGGGTGCAGAGCGTGTACTTCGTCACCATAGGGCATTTCCTCTGGGCACGCGTTATCGACAGCGACGAGGCCGCGGAGGCCCGTTCCGCGACCACGGGAAACCCGAGTCAGGCGCTGAGCTTCCTTGTCACCGCAGCTCTGCATGTTCTGTTCGCCATGCTGCTGGTGCTTCGTAGCGGAGATCAGCTGACCACGGGCTTCGCCCTGACCTTCCTGGTGGTCGTGCCTTCGCTCTTTGGCATTCGGCTGCTTTCAATGCGGCTTGCCGCCTCGATGCGAGGGCTTGCGACTGAGTATCGCCCCTGGGACGCTGGCGTCGTTCTGTCCTTCCTGGTGCACCTGCTGTTCGGCGGGATCTTCCCCTCAACAGGGGCCCTGTATCCGAAGGCTCAGGTCTACCGCTATCGGGACGAACTTCCCCGTCTGGGCTTCATGGCCTTCGCCGGGGCAGCCGAACTGCTTGGGACGGGCTGGGTAATCTACGCGCTCACGCGCAGTGGTGTTTCCTTTGCGGATGCGTTGCCGCTACAGGTCGCGCTGACCTATGTCCGGGTATTTCTGATCTTCGACGTGCTGATCCCGATCTTCCCCTTCGAGTGCTTCAACGGCAAGCGCATCTTCGACTGGAACCGGATTCTCTGGTTCGGCTGCGCGGCGGCAACGGTTGGACTGTGGCTGGTGTAGGCTCGATGCCTTGGGCCTGACTCCATGCCGAAGTCTCAGGCTGATGCGCTGAGCGCGTCGATTTCGTACACACTGCACGCCGACCGGTGCAGCGTACAGTGGCGGTCGGCCAGCGCGCGAACGTCGCGGTCGTAGCCGCCGCCAATAACCCCTGCAACGGGTATCCCGCGCTGCCTGAAAAACCCGAACACCATGCAGTCGCGCTCTCCAATGTCGGACAGGCTCAGGTCAAGTTTTCCCAGGCGGTCCCCCGCAAACACGTCAACTCCTGCGTCGTAGAGCACAAGGTCGGGCTCCGCCGCGTCGAGCAGGACCGGAAGTTCCCGTGCCAGGCGCGAAAGGTATGCGTCACCTCCCATGCCGTCGGGCAGTCCTACATCCATGTCCCCCGGCGTCTTCCGGAAGGGAAAGTTACTCTGGCAGTGCATGGAAAAGGTGAACACGCTCGGGTCGTCGTGAAACGCTGCCGCGGTCCCGTCGCCCTGGTGCACGTCGAGATCGAGCACAAGCACTCGCGAAACCTCCCTTTCCTGCGTCAGTGTCCGCGCGGCGACAGCAAGATCATTGAAAATGCAGAACCCGGAGCCGAACCCCGGGTGCGCGTGGTGCGTGCCTCCCGCCATGTTGCAGGCTACACCGTGCTCGAGCGCGAGCCGCGCGGTCAGCAGTGTGCCGCCGACCGCCGTACAGGTTCGTTTTGCGAGCGCGCTGCTCCACGGCAGGCCCATGCGGCGCATCGCGTCGCGCGTAAGTGTTCCCTCGAGGAAACTCCGGACATAGGCCTGCGTGTGCACCGACGTCAGTAGCGCTTCGTCCGCAATCTCGGGAACGAAGGTATTATCATCTCCCGCGATTCCCTCGTCCCGCAGAATCTCGTTGACCAGACCGAACTTCGGCATGGGGAAGCGGTGGCCTTCGGGCAGGGGACATACGTAGTCTGAGTGGTATACGAGGGGCAGTCTGTCGGGCACGGGGGTAAGATACTATGTGGAGCGTGCTGCGGGACAATACCGCGCAGGATTTTCTATACTCGTGGACATGAGCATACACTACAACGGGCGCCGCTTTCGCGGCCGCAGCAACACGGCAAACGGCGAAGTCGGCTCAGAGACGACTTTCGAGTACCATCAGGACGGCACACTTCTGTGGGGAATCTACTCCGGCGGCGAGATAGAGTCCGGCCACCTGCTTGGAACAGTGGCAGACGACGGAAGTCTGTCCTTCTGCTACCACCACCGCAGCGCAACCGGCGCGCTCATGGCCGGGCAGTGTTCCTCCGTCCCCCGCTACGAAGACGACGGCACGCTTGTCCTCGCCGAACGCTGGCAGTGGCTCACCGGGGATCGTTCCTCCGGGGAGTCGGAGGTGGAAGAAGTGGAAAACCCATGAAAATCAAGCTGGATCGCTAACGACTACGGCCTGCGGGGTACACAGTGAACCTGGCTATACGTCCACGGGACCGAGACCGTGTCATATCCGAGTTCAACCATCATTTTGATCGTGCCCATATACATCAGCGTTCCCCAGGTATCGCTTTCGCTGTGGCCCGGGCTCATCGCGATTCCAGCATGATCCCGCATTGCGGCATCATGGAAAAATGAGAATCCACCGTCGTCCTTCTGAACCTCTAATACGAGTGGTAAACGATGGCGTGCCCAGGCAGATACGTCTTCCGTGCGATAGGTCGTCCAGCGAGATGCGGAATATAGCATGACTGCCAAATCCAGATCATTACAGGCATAGCCGTGTGTCCAGTCATAGAACTGTGGATCATCGGCTGCACTCAGGCATGTATCTATCATTCGATCAGCTCTTGCATAGGGGTAGCTAATTCCGTTCCATGTCGTTCGCATTAAGTGAAAGGAACGGTTAATGTGAGGGACGTAGGGTGGGTAGGTCTGCCCGCGTGGCCACAGGCCGGTTTGTGTATCCTGTATGTCGACCAGGTACGACATGAGACGTTCCCATTGTCTCGAAGCGTCAGTAACTCCCAGTTGTACGTTTAACCGCACCAGCTCGCCGAAATCACCGATGGCAAACGGGTTGTGAGCGCCGGTAGTAATCCGGGTCTTGTTGATTAATGCCTCGGGTGTCATTTCAGAGAGATACCGGATCGGGTAGTCGAATCGGGACCCCAGTGCTTTTAGCGCAGACGAGCTGGTCATGGTAAAAAACGTGTCGCCTCGGTCAGCTTCCCGGCTGTCGGCCCCTAGCTGACGGCTCTTCCAGCTTGGGTCAGTGACCAGGCCTGAGTCTCGATTCTGATACGCTTTTAGAACCTGTATCGCCGATTTTCGCTCATTGTCGCTTAAGGGCAGGCCGAGCATTACCCAGAGTTCCAGAGCTCCGGTGCTCGCATTCAGCTCCCCGTCCTGTGAAAACGCATTTGCACATAGCTGGAATACACCGAAGGGCTTTCCAACTACGCACCGTTTTCGTAACCAGCTGGTAACGTGTTCTTTTATGTGTGCAAGTTTGCGTGCAAGCTCATCGGGCTGAATCGGCGGGGAGTTCATATTCATGGCTATGACCTTTGCTTGAGCAGCCGAGCTGGCGCGCCGCCCATAATCGAAAAGGGGTCTACATCCTTGGTCACGACGCTTCCGGCAGCGATGACCGAGCCCCTTCCGATCCTGACGCCGTCCAGAATAGTTACATTCGAACCGATCCAGACATCATCCTCTATGGCCACACCGATTCTCGTCTCTTTTTGGGTGTGTATGGGCTGAGCAGGATCCGTGAAAATATGGTTGGCGGGGATAATCACCGAGTGAGTGGCGATTCTTACTCCGTTGCCCAGAGTCAAGCCTCCGTGTCCGTACAATATGGTGTAGGGGTTAACGGTGCAATCGTCTCCCATAGTTATAAAGCCACCGTAGGGGAGGAGCATTGCCCCGGGATGAATGACGCACCGCTTTCCGATCCGTATAGGTCCGCTCGCTCCGTCCAGTCGCGCATCGGGTGCTACCAGGGTCGCATGATCAGTTGAAATTTGCTCAACACCAGTCTGATACTCGTGCCACCATTGAAACTTCATGAGTCCTCCCTATATCCCTTCATGACGTGTCTTATTAACTGAGTATCGAACGCTACGGGTCATGCACAATTCCTTTCGTTTCCCGCAAGCTCAACCCGGTACGCAAGCTGCAGAGCACCATTGTCACTCGGGCGTTCGATCCGTGCCCGGCGAAGCATGCCGGTGCGCGTGCAGTACTGCTCGTCGTCGAGCGAAATGCTGGTGCCGGGGGTGCACGCCGTAATGGTTTCGGATGATCCGCGGAAGCGCACCGTGACCGAACTGCCGTCCGACGACGGTTCAATGACGCTTGTTTCCTCGCCGTCGAAGGCAAAGAGCGGTATGTCCGCTGCCAGTGCGGTAATCTCGCCTTCGGCTTCGTAAC